>DASQZK010000318.1:0-2778 GCA_035638735.1 Bacteroidales bacterium | reverse complement strand
CGTGGTTGTCGATGATGCTTTCCTGCGCATAATAATGCCCGCTATAGTCAAGTGGTCCGTTACTTTCGGGGATAAATTTCAGATTCTTAATATCAAATTCACCGATGAAATAGTTGGTCCGGTCGACGGGCGCATCGGTGGATGCCGTGAACAACCACTTGCCGTCGAGTGGCTTTAATTCGGGTACTTCGAGATTACGGTACTTATGTTTGGGGACTTTAAAAAGGATCCCTTTGTATTCCCAATTGGTGAGATTATCGTTTAAAGCCTCGAAGATTGGTACTTTTGTATACTCTTCATCGAACAAGTCGGCACAGCAGATAAGAAAAGTACGTCCGCCGGTTTCAAAAACAAACGGGTCGCGCCAGAATTTATCAAAATCTGGCAATCCGGGAACATCGAGGGTCAGGACAGGATTTTTCCCTTTGTGTTCCCATTCTGCAAGATCATCATCTTTGAATTGGGCCTGCCAGAACATCATCTGACCGTCTTTGCTTTCGGAATAAAAAGCGAGTTTTTTACCATCCCGGGTAATGATCGTTGATCCGGAACCTATGGCATGCAGGTCAAGTTCAAATGCCGGGGTAAGGCCGGTTTTCATGTGTTCCCAGTGCACCAGGTCCCTGCTCCTTGCATGTGCCCAGTACCAGCCACCGGGAGTGGCGGCGAACGGATTGAGTCCGTAGAAAATGTGATACCAGCCATCATAAAAAATGCCCCCGTTTGGGTCGCCCATACACCCTGCCGGGGGTGTGAGATGGTATGCAGGGCGGAAAGTATCCTTATTGATGTTTTCCGAGGAATCCCTGATGGCCGAATCGATATTTTTTGGAGTAAGATCCCAGCTTTGGGCCTGTAATGGGCAGGGAATAAGTCCGGCAATAACAAGAATAAAAAAACAGAGCCGGTTAAATATATAAGCCGGCTTGGCAGTATTTCCAGGTTTTGTTACAATGCTCATCATCTTTCGTTCAATTTTCAGATTCATCCGGTTCTTTGTAAAACCACATGTTGATTTTTCAACATGCCTTTGTTGATCCGGTCAAATCACAAAGGCATGTTTATATTTTGTGCATCAACTTTCATTTCACCGCTAAAGTAACTGCTTTTTTATTGTTTAAAAAGGTAAATCGCTGTTGGGCGGCACATCATTGTTTTCATCATTGTCGTGGTCATTGTCATCGTCATGATCCGTCAAATTACGTCTTTGCCTGAAGAAATCTTCCATTTCTTTGGCTGACATCAAAAGATCTTCCACGTTAATATCTGTTACATCAGTTTTATTGGTGAGTCCTTCGCTGGATTTAAACTCCTCCTTAATATCCTGGCACGTAGTGCAATAGCCGGGGAAAGGGCAGTTTTCTTCTTCGTAATCGCAAAATTCGATATGACTTTCCCCAAACGACATGGGTACTTGTTTCTCGAGCCAAAAGTCACGAATAAAAGAGTATCTCAGGTAAACCGGGTAGTTTTCAGGAAAATCAAGTACAAAATGGAAATTCTGCAATAATTCTTCCAGTTCAATTGACAACAGTTCCTGTTGTTCGGTTGTAAGCCTTTCCGGCGGTGGGAATTGAGCTTGTTCAAGCCCTGTTATCCAGGCAATGGATTGCTGTTTACCCTCGATGAATCGTTCAACGTAGGCCATATCTTCCGAATCCGGTTCATCGCTGTATCTCAAACCTAAATTTTCCCGGTGTTTCTGATCCCCGGAAACCTTGCGAATGTCTTCGATTAGTTGTTGGATGTAGTGTTTCATGGTGACAGTAATTTATTAAAGAGCTTGATGATGTTCTATTATCGTAAACCTGTCAGGTTTTGAAAACCTGTATGGTTTGAATTCTATTAAAGTTCCAGCCATTGTTCAATTGTTTCAATTTCACCGTTTATATGATGCATTGTTTTAAAGTTTGCTTGATTATGAAACAAGCCAATTACGTGGTCTCGATTTAGATTATTAGGTTTAATCGAAATGCACGTCAAATAGCTACTCCAGGGATATTCAACAGGATTGTGGCAAAATCCATGGTGGACGGGATTGTCATGGATGTACAGGATTACTTGCTTCAGGTATTCATCTGAATCGATTAGTTTTCGTTTAAATGGTCGTTCGAAGAGTGATCCGCGTGAATCATATCGTTTGTTAACGGCCTTGGTGTAAGCGTTAAAAAGGTTGGAAAAGTACTGATGGGGAGGTTTTATATCGAAGTTGGTGGTGTTTAAACCTGACAGGTTTTCAAAACCTGTCAGGTTTGGCGATGACATATTGATCCTTACGAGGAAATGGAAATGGTTCGGCATCAACACCCAGGCAAGAGTATCCGCTATCGGGGAGATATATTTATCGTACAAATCGATGAAATAAGAATAGTTGTCAGCGTCCATGAACAGGTTACGATTACCGACGCCATGGTTGTAGATGTGGTAAAATTTTCCGGGCTGTAATGGTTCGCACTGTGGCATGGTCATCGGTAATTTCAAACCTGACAGGTTTTGGAAACCTGTCAGGTTTCATTTACATAAATTTACGAAATTTTGGATTCAAAGGCCAAATTCTTTTGTAGGATACAGAAATAAAATATTATATTTGCAGCCCGAAAGATGTGGTTGGCGTTGTGAAGTTGTTGGAAAATTGGCGAGGTAGCTCAGCTGGTTAGAGCGTCCCGATAATCGGGAAGGTCGCAGGATCAAGCTGGGAGGAATAGAAAAAAATAATGGCGAGGTAGCTCAGCTGGTTAGAACGTCCCGATAATCGGGAAGGTCGTAGGATCAAGCTGG
>DASQZK010000317.1:0-2228 GCA_035638735.1 Bacteroidales bacterium | reverse complement strand
AAAAAGGGAGAAAGAAGGTAAGCGCAAAGACCAGCCAAATGCAAAAGTCAATTGCTATGCTGTAACACATTTTGCAAAACTCTCAATATCAGCCATCAGACCGGTTACGGAAAGCCGGTCATATCCCCTTCCCCTGAATCTTCACGGGATTTCCGGATATCCGATAATTTCCCAGTCTTTCGCATAAGGGTCCTTGTACTGTCAATATTGCGGTCGCAATTAAGGGACTCCCGATTCTTAGCCATGGTGAGGCTTTAGTAAGACAATCCATTTTAAGCCAGGTTGTTGCCGGGAGCCCGATAGCCGGCACGAAATCGGAACAAGAACGGGAATCATAAGGAATGGGTAATATTTATACATTATTGTGTAATTTTAACACACTTTTAGATTGTTTACACATTATACGCTTGACTTTTTTTGCTGCTCTGCCGCTGACCTCACACCTCAGAACAGAACAATCCCGGGTAATGGTTGTACAAACAGTGTAGTTATAATTCGGGTTGGATGCAACAGAAAAAAGCAGGCATAAAACATATATTCAGGTCGTTGCACTACAGGAACTATCGCCTGTATTTCTTCGGGCAGAGCATCTCGCTGATCGGAACGTGGATTCAGCGCATAGCCCTGCCCTGGTTGGTTTACGACCTGACGAATTCACCTTTCCTTTTGGGTTTCGTGGGTTTTGCGGCTCTTTTTCCCGTTTTCGTCATTTCCCCGTTTGCCGGCGTCCTGATTGACCGGTGGAACCGCTACCGGATTATGATCACGACACAGGTGTTGGCAATGATCCAGGCATTTGTTCTTACCGGCCTTGTATATTCAGGTCAGATTAAGGTATGGCACATCGTTGCACTCAGCCTCATACTGGGATGTATCAATGCTTTCGACAGTCCGGCCCGGCAGTCGTTTATGGTGGAGATGGTGGAACGAAAGGAAAACCTGGGCAATGCCATCGCCCTGAATTCGATGATGGTGAATGGTACGAGGCTGATAGGGCCATCAATAGCAGGTATCCTTATTGCCTTTGCCGGCGAAAGCCTCTGCTTCCTCGTAAACGGTCTCAGTTATTTTGTGGTCATCATTTCACTCCTGATGATGCGGGTTATTCACCGGCAGGCTGACCATAAAAAGAAATATGTCTTTTCCGATCTGAAGGAAGGCTTCAGGTATACCTCCAACTTTCTTCCTATAAAGTTAATTCTTCTTCTCCTGGCCCTCGCCAGTCTGACGGCCATGCCGTATTCCATACTTATGCCGGTATTCGCCAAAGAGATCCTGCACGGTGACTCTCACACCTTCGGCTTTCTAATGGGCGCCGCCGGCCTTGGAGCCCTCGGTGGTGCATTATTTCTGGCTTCAAGGAAAAGTGTGGTCGGCCTCGACAGGGTTATTCCTTTTGCTGCGGGATTGTTCGGTCTGGGACTTGTCATGTTCTCTTTCACTCGCAGCTTTATCCTTTCAATGATTTTCATCGTGTTTACCGGGATGGGCATGATGGTTTTGGCAGCCTCGTCGAATTCGATCATCCAGACCATTGTAGACGACAAGATGCGGGGGCGCGTGATGAGTTTTTATACCCTGTCCTTTTTGGGCATTGCCCCGTTTGGGCGCATCCTGGCAGGCAGCCTCGCCTCTGCCATCGGGACTCCCCTTACTTTTCTTATTGGTGGTATTAGCTGCATCGCCGGTGCCGTCGTGTTCGCCATGCGTCTTCCTGCCATCCGTGCGGCCATCGACCCGGTTTATGTGAATATGGGCCTGATTGATGATTTGATTGGAAGGTGAGGGTGAGGGAAGGATTCGGGAATTGGTAATCCCGCTTCGTCCCGACATTCATAGGCAGTCGCTGGTAACAGGCCGTTATCAATGTCTTTTCTTCCTGAAGAATGCAGATAACAGGTCACCACATTGATCTCCGAGAAGACCATTGCTGAGAACTGTTTTGGGATGAAGAATACCTGTACTTGTAAGGCTATAGCCTGCTTTCGGGTCGGAAGCACCATAGACAAGGCGTCCGAGTTTGGCCCATTGTGAAGCAGAAGCGCACATCACACACGGCTCCAGTGTCACAAAAAGGGCACATTCGTCAAGGTACTTGCTTCCAAGATAATTCTCCGCGGCTGTTATAGCCAGCATCTCTGCATGTGCCGTGACATCATTGAGCTCCTCGGTCATATTGTGACTTCGGGCAATGACCTGGTTGCGGCATACGATAACAGCACCTACCG
>DASQZK010000316.1:0-2134 GCA_035638735.1 Bacteroidales bacterium | reverse complement strand
TTCCTTGTGAAATTCGTTATGTTTTCTCTTATCTTTTTTTTCGGGGAAATTGCCTTTAGTTTTTCCGATAAAGTCACATCCAACAGTACGATCAGGGACGAAAATATATCCTTTGCACTCAATCTTGAAAACAGTTATTCCGACTTTGACTATACCAGGCAGGTCGATATTCTTATGCATTCATTTATGAATAGCTTCCAGGTTAAAGGGGCTTCGGTAGCCATCACCAGGAACGACAGCCTCGTATATGCGAAAGGATTTGGTATGGCCAATGAAGAGACCGGCGAACATGTCCAACCCGGTCACCTGTTCCGTATTGCCAGTGTTTCCAAACTCATTACAGCTGTGGCTATCCTGAAACTTTACGAACAGGATAGCCTGGATCTTGACGAAACGGTCTTTGGGCCTAAGGGGATACTGAACGACATGAAATTTCTGAACTATAAGGACAAACGGGTTGAAAAGATCACGATTCGTGATCTTCTTAATCATACAGGTGGATGGTCGAGGTATAAAGGCGACCCCATGTTTAATTCCCTTTATATTGCCAGGAAAATGGACTCCGATCCACCGGCCGACCTGGACATGATTATCCGGTATGTTCTTGAAAAGCCATTATCGTTTGAACCCGGAACGACCTATTCATACTCAAACTTCGGTTATGCTCTGCTGGGGAAAATTATCCAGGAAAAAACAGGTATGCCTTACGAAGACTACGTGGTTATGAATATTCTGAAGCCTGTCGGTATCAATGATATGCATATTGGTCAAAGCCACTACTATGAAAAATTCCCTAACGAGGTACGCTATTATGAACCCGCAGGATCATCTAATGCCCCGGAATTTAACGGTTCTGGAAGAATGGTCCCGAAAGCATACGGCGGCAACAATATGGAGCTTCTGAGTGCTGCCGGCGGCTGGGTTGCCTCAGCACCTGAACTCGCCAGGTTTATCACTGTGATTGACGGTTGCCCGGATACCCCCGACATACTTAAGCCGGAAACCATCGATATGATGACCGACCCGATGCAGGCCGGTGAGGGACTTTTTGGATGGCGCGGATCCGATAAACACGGGACATGGTGGCGAACAGGTACCCTTGCAGGGACCACGGCTCTTATTATCAAACTCGGTAACGGCCTTACATGGACCGTTCTGCTTAATACCTCTTCCTATAAACGGCTCAGAATACACCATAACCTGGCAAGAACCATTTTTGCAGCTACCTACAGGATGAACCAATGGCCCGAACAAAATCTTTTTGCCATGAAAAGAGCCCCTAAAGCCAACCCCATAAGCGAAATCCCCAGCCTAAACCCTGAGCTCTGATAATTGCCCCCATACGATCAAATATTTTGGATACTTAACAAATAATAATAATTTTATCCCTGTATTTGAAGACATAGTAAAGGATGGAATTTATACGGGCTAACCAGGTTGATGCGAACACTCTCAATTCGAACATTTTCGATATTTTTATCGTTGCCGCCGGATACGAAAAACGTTGTACGTATTTACTCGAAAATTACAACATCTCGGCTGCTAAAAAGGTTGCAATAGCCTTTGACGAAAAATCCAACGAACTCCATCGCCGGAAAAACAACCGGATACTGAAAGATAACGGTTTTACGTTTATTCAAATAGCAGGCAGCGAACGCGACAGCCTGGGCAGTTACCTTGAAGAACATGTTTTCACCCCCGGCAGTAAAAACCTCCGGATACTCATCGATTATAGTTGTATGACCAAATTATGGTATTCTACCATCATCAATTACTTTGTTGAAGAAGAAGACCATTATGACTCCGTAAATGCTTTCTTTTCATATACCCCTGCAAAATTTAGTTTGCCTAAAAAATCAAAGTCTCCAAAAAAAGTTGAATCGATCAATATCGGCACAAAGAGATTCGATCCGGCCAAGCCAACCGCTTTAGTGATTGGCCTTGGCTATGAAAAGGGACGTGCCGAATACATTAAAAGGAAAGTAAAACCCGATTTGACCTGCCTGATGTATGCCGATCCGGCCCCCGATAATCAATACGTTGAATGCGTTTTTAAGATGAATCAGGACATCATGAATGAGATTGATGTCAGAAACCTTTACAACTACCCACTAAATGAAATTTCCAGGATTAA
>DASQZK010000315.1:0-2062 GCA_035638735.1 Bacteroidales bacterium | reverse complement strand
AAAATGATTTTTATCACGTCTATACTGGCCAGCTTGGTGAGCACCTGCGTTGCTTTACGCCTGCCTATTCCAGCCACCTTACAAAACCTGTTGAGGGTAATTTTTCCATGCTCATCCAGGTAGCTTAACAACTGTTCTTCTGCCCCGGTGTAATGAAGATAAATCCCCTTGTTTTTATGTGCGTTTTGCCATACCCTCACCTGGATGCTGTTGGCGAGAATGTTCTGGTCGGCCACTCTGACATAAGCCAGCCACCTCCCATCACTGTTTTGCGCCAGGTAAGGTTTTTCGTCCCCCCGGGGGATGTCTGCTTCAAGAACCGTTTTGCCATCAACCTGCCAGCGCTTGGTAGTGAAAGGAACTTCCGGTTTGCAATACATGGATGATGCCGCCTCCAGCATATAGTACTCTTCCTCCGACCTGACGCCGGCAATTCTCCCGTTGTCTTTTACGCCGATGAGCAATTTACCGCCGTCGGTATTCGAAAAGGCTACCAGCGTTTTTGCGATCTTTCGGGCATCACTGATCTCAAATTTGAAATCAAGTTGCTGATGTTCACCTTGTTTAATGATATCGTAAATGTATTTGCTCAAAGATCCTGCTTTTTCATTTGGTCCAAAATTACACAAAGTTGAAACCTTGTAAAACGAATTTGTGCTCCGGGTTGAATATTTTCATAAATTTGATTGGAAGAAGATAATTCCCGATGCGATGAAGAAACTGTTGCTTCATGTATGTCTCCTGTTTGTTTTCTACGCAGGCCTGTCTCAACCAGGAAAAATGGTCGAAAAACCCCTCTTTGCATATTTTTACAACATTGAACTGTCAATACTGAAAATATTCATTTATATTAGCCTTAACAACAGGTCCCCGTGGCCGGATGCGGAAGTATTTTCCATGCTCCGTGAAAAACTACAAACTAAAACTACCGGTTATGAAAAAAACACTACTTTTTTTCTTCGTCATTGCCCTTTTAACAAGTTCCTGCACCATGGATAAAACAGACAAGGCAGAGTTTAAAATCCATCGTGGTGTAAATATCAGCCACTGGCTGTCGCAGAGCGACAGGCGCGGTGAGGAGCGGAACGAATACTTTACCGAAAAAGACGTGAAATTTATAGCCGGAACCGGCTACGATCATATCAGGCTTCCTATTGACGAAGTGCAATTGTGGGACGAACAAGGCCGGAAATACGAAGACGCATTCAACCTGCTCCATGAAGCTATTGGCTGGTGCGCCAACAGTGGCTTACGTGTCGTTGTCGATCTTCACATCATACGGTCACACTATTTTAACAGCGACGAACGACCCTTATGGTCTAATCCTGAAGAACAGTCCAAGTTTGTTCAGCTCTGGAGAGAACTCTCCATGGAATTGATAGAGTATCCCGACAGCCTTGTTGCTTACGAACTGATGAACGAAGCTGTGGCTGACAATCCGGACGACTGGAACAGTCTTATCGATAGTACAATTACCGCCCTGAGAGGGAAAGAACCTCACCGGAAAATCGTTATCGGGTCAAATATGTGGCAGTCAGTCAATACCTTCGACGATCTTAAGATTCCCGATGACCGGGATATTATCCTCAGTTTCCATTTTTATCACCCCATGGTACTGACACATTATCATGCTTCGTGGACCAAAGTAGGGGAATATACGGGGCCGGTTAATTATCCGGGGAAGGTGGTTCCCGATGAGGCCATCGAAAATCTTCCTCCCGATCTGAAAAAAGAGGTTGAATTCTGGGGAAAAAATTACAACATCGACTCCATGCGTGTTGAAGTCAGCAAACCGCTGAAATACGCCAGGGAGCACAATCTTCCGTTATATTGTGGTGAATTCGGTTGCCTGAATTCGGTCCCCGAGGACATCCGCCTGAGATGGTACAGCGACTTTGTAAGCGTTCTGGAAGAAGATGGCATTGCCTGGGCCAACTGGGATTACCGGGGCGGCTTTGGAATTGTGGACAAAGATAACAAACCTAACCAGGCTTTGATCGATGTTTTGATGCAGTGAGAACGGAATTTGTTGATGGGATTGTTTCAATGTCGTTACAGGATA
>DASQZK010000314.1:0-3987 GCA_035638735.1 Bacteroidales bacterium | reverse complement strand
CAGTCCGGGAGGAAGGAGCCTCATCAGCGTGAGCGCCGTCACCGATTTCCCGGAACCCGATTCTCCGACGATTCCGGTTATTTTCCCCCGGGTGATGTCGAAACTGATGTTCTGCAGTATCGGGCGGTCGCCGGACACATTGGCTACCGACAGGTTTTCGATACGTAATACCTTATCGTTCATGCCTTCATCGTCGTTTTATCACCACCTTGTTTCCTTCGGTAGAAACATCCCAGATGTCGCTGTCGATGACCCTGAGTGCGCTTCTGAAATACATCCTGGTGCGGATGCTTACCGGTGGAGGATCATTGGTTTTTTTAAACTCTCCTGAAAATTCATAGCTGTTGGAATAGGGATGATTCTCGTGAAAGATACGGACAATTTCGGTTACAGTACTGATAATACGGTACACTTCACCTTTGTTTGTCTCCGTATATTCGTCCTCGTATTCATCGGATATCACGCTGAAATTAAGAATATTCCCCAGGTAGTTTTTTTTCTTTTTCCCGAATGTCACCTGGTATACCAGGCCACTGGCGGTTTCAAAGTAATAGGTTCCCCCCGAAATGATCTCCGGCCGTTTTATGTCGTAGACGCCCGTCGCCGGCTTGTAATCTTTCTTAAACAAAGGTATCCCTTCCATAGTGACAGTTTATGCCAGGTCATCCGAAGAGCAAGCGGGGGATTTCCTGTACTTTAGAAACAAATGTTATTTTGATGTTGAACCTGTCAAAATCGATGCCTTTTTTACTGTATTTTGACATGAACATTCTTTTAAAGCCAAGTTTTTCAGCTTCTGTCAGTCTTTGTTCGAGGCGGTTTACGGGTCTTATCTCACCAGAAAGCCCCAATTCACCTGCGAAGCAGGTTCCCTCTTCAACCGGGATGTCGACGGCCGAGGAGAGGATAGCCGATACGACGCCGAGGTCGATGGCCGGGTCGTCGACCCTGATACCACCTGCTATATTAAGGAAGACGTCTTTAGCACTCAGTTTAAACCCGGCCCGTTTTTCGAGTACGGCCAGTAACATGCTCAGCCTCCGGAGGTCGAAGCCTGTGGCCGAACGTTGTGGTGTGGCATAAGCCGAATTGCCTACCAGGGCCTGTACCTCGATGAGTAGCGGCCTGATGCCTTCGAGTGTGGCCGACACGGCCACCCCGCTTAAGTGGTCGGGGTTTTGACTGATCAGTATTTCGGAAGGGTTAAGGATCTCGCGCAGTCCGCTGCCCTGCATTTCGTATACGCCAATTTCAGAGGTTGAACCGAAGCGGTTTTTTACCGAACGCAGGATACGGTATATATGATTCTGATCTCCTTCAAACTGGAGGACGGTATCGACAATGTGCTCCAGGATTTTAGGCCCGGCCAGTGAGCCGTCTTTGGTGATATGGCCGATGATGATCACCGGTATGTGGCTTTGCTTACTGAATTTCAACAGTTGAGCGGCACATTCCCTGACCTGGGAAACACTTCCTGGCGACGATTCGATTGACCCGGAATGAAGTGTTTGTATCGAGTCGATGATGATGAGACCGGGCATCTCCGAACGGCCGGTATTAAGGATCGCTTCCAGGCTGGTCTCCGTGAAAATAAGGCATTCACTCTCGCTGAGGTGTCCGAGTCGTTCAGCCCTCAGACGGATCTGCGGGGCGCTCTCCTCTCCCGATACATAAAGGGTTTTAACGGCTTTCATCTGCAGGGCGATCTGCAGGGCAAGGGTCGACTTCCCGATTCCCGGCTCACCGCCGACAAGGATCAGTGATCCGGGCACGATGCCCCCGCCAAGCACCCTGTTGAACTCACCGTTCAGGGTATCTACCCTTACCGTCTGCTGAACATCAATATTTCGGAGGAGCTCGGGTTTCGATTTTTCTCCGTCTATGTTGCCGTATGATTGGGTCTTCTTACCCGTCGATATGATCTCTTCAACATACGTATTCCACTGCCCGCAGGATGGGCATTTGCCAATCCATTTCGGCGAGTCGGCGCCACAGTTCTGACAGACATACACCGTTTTTGTTTTTACCATATTTAAAGGTAGTAAAGGTTTTGAAATTGTGAAGCAAAGAATACGAAAATCCAGGCGCCGAACCTGACAGGTTTGGGTAAGACGATAAAAACACATCCACCGGTTCCTTTAGGGAGAAACCACTCTATCCCTCACCACGTATTTTATCAACGATAGCCGATGTTGAATACCCCGGTAAAAAACCGATGGTGATAACCCTGCCGCCTTTAGCGGTCACGATATCGTAACCGACGATGTCTTCGGCTTTATAATCCGAGCCTTTCACGAGGATATCCGGTTGTACTGCCGTAATCAGCTCATAGGGGGTGTCTTCATCGAACATGATCACATAATCGGTAAACTCAAGGGCAGCCAGGATCATGGCCCGCGAGTCTTCGTCCTGCAATGGTCTTTCGGGGCCTTTTATTCGACGGACAGAGGCATCGCTGTTAAGGCCGATGATGAGAATATCACCCAGTTGAGCCGCTTTGTAAAGATAATCGATATGCCCACGGTGGAGGATGTCGAAACAGCCGTTGGTGAACACAATGTTTCTATGATTTTCTGACCAGTTCTGCTTCAGGTCATGAAGCGCTCCGGGTGTAATGATCTTATCGACAGGATAACCATGGTGGCTCATGCTGTTTTTGTTTCAGTTTCTTCCAGTTCCCGGGATATCTCGACAGGCAGGTTGATGATGCTTCGCTTTTTAAATATCAGGATGAAAGACATGATGCCCAGTGCGATGGCGAGGAGTGACTGTGACTCGTGCGAGATGGTGGCAAAGACAAGACCCTTTTCGATGGGGATGCCGTAAACGATGAACAGTCCGCGTGAAACGATCCAATGGAAGGCCCCGATACCGCTCTGCACTGGTGCCGACATGCCCAGTCCGCCAATAACCAGGATGAACAGGCCGTCAATAATTGTTAGCTGCGAGGTTGATGGCAGTGCGAAAACAACAACCCAGGTCATCATCCAGTACATTAGCCAGATAAAAACGGTATGGAAGATAAACTGCCACCTTTTTTTCATCTTGTAAATCGTTTTCAGTCCTTCGAGAACGCCCCTGACCAGATCACTGATCTTTGTCACCAGGTGCAGGTGGGCAATACGCCTGCGGAAGATGATATAGAAGGTCAGGATGACCGATAAGGTGATGGCTGTAATGGTCCAGGCCAGCCAGGTGAAATCCAGGGTTGAAGAAATTTTATTTCCAAGGGGGATAAATACATTCTCGCTGAAGAAGGTTCCGAATGTGTCGAAGCGTAATACGACAAGGACTACCAGGATTATCAGCAGGGAAATCAGGTCGATAGCCCGTTCGACAATGACGGTGCCGATAAGCCTGTCGACGGGGATCTTTTCCTTTTTTGACAGTGTGGCACACCGGGTGATCTCACCTATTCGGGGGAAAGCGAAGTTCGCGAGGTATCCGACCATAAGGGCGAAGAAGGTGTTTCTGAGGCCCGGTTTATAGTTTAGGGGTTCGATGATAAGACGCCAGCGCATAGCGCGTGAAACATAAGCTATCAGGGCAAAGATCAGGGAAAGAACAACCCATGAATACCTGGCATGCTTGAGGTCATTGGCCAGGGCTTCGAGGCTCATGCCCCGGAAGGCCAAAAAAAGCAAAAGGACACCCAGAGTGAGGAATCCTGCGAACTTAACTATTTTAATGAGATTTGTTTTCAAAAGCCCTTGTAACTAAACGATTTTATTGGTTTCGGTGTCGGGAAAGATGATGGAAGGCTTGAATTTTTTAGCTTCTTCAAATTCGAGAATACCATAGGAAATAATGATAATGATATCTCCGACAGCTACTTTACGTGCAGCCGGACCATTAAGGCATATTTCGCCGCTTCCCCGCTCACCTTTGATCACATAAGTCTCAAGCCGCTCCCCATTGTTGATGTTGACAATCTGGACTTTTTCGCCTTCAATGATGTTGGCAGCGTCCATCAGGTCTTCATCGATG
>DASQZK010000313.1:0-2371 GCA_035638735.1 Bacteroidales bacterium | reverse complement strand
TAGCTCCCAGGTGCCCCGCGCTACTACCCGGGAACGGAACTTCATTTCTGGGAAAAGAGAAACGGCCATAAAGTACTACCGTGGTATCGTGGGTTATACCCAGTGATTCCAGGGCTTCTTTTAGCTCTTCAGGACTGCGCCGGTTCCAGGTCTCCTCTGACTCCAGCAGATTGGTATCCAGCTCCACTGCACCGGGGATATGCCCCTCATCGTAGGCATTGCGATTGCGGTAATGCGCATGGCAAATCACAAACCGTTTGTTATCATATTCAGGAGCACTGCCTGTTTCCTGTAATTGCTTCAGCCAGGCAGGCGATACCAGTTGCCGGTAGCGGGCCAGCTTTTCCATTGGAAGGTCGCCACCGGCACTCCATTCATTTACGAAATCATGATAAACATTTACACTCGGATAACCCGCGTTAATAAAACGCCGGGCAATTTTCTCCGTATCATCTGCATCATACCCATAGAGGACCAGGGAATTGTGCGGCAATATATTCTTTGACCGCACTATTTCGATCCAGTCGATATAATTGCCCCATTTTGCCGGCAGGCTTTTAGCCCCTTTAATGTGTCCGCCGCGCTCCTCATCGCGTTGCTTCCATCCGTTGTAAGCATTCACGTCACGTATATCGATAATAACAGTGTTGGGTTGATTAAGCTGACCGGCAACCTCTCCGGTGGTGATCTGGTTAAAGGATAGGTTCATACTTTACTGTTATATGGTTAAAAAACTGGTTATTCAACAATTTCCGGGTTGAAGATTCATGTTAATGCTGCTGTTTATAAGACTTTGCCATCTCCTCAACAGTTTTATGAGGACGACCCGCGGCCCTTTCGAAATCAGACGGCACATCAAAAGCACCATTACTGACCCCCTGGTAGATACCGCTGATAATACCCCCGTAAAATTCACCGTGAGCCTTTTTTCTGTCCACATCGAACTCCTCAACAGACATGGGTTCGTACACCAGATCAGCATCAAAAACACTGTTAATAACACTGGTTAGTTCAGTCTGACTTACCGCCGGTGCACAGAGGTTGTAAAAGCCACCAACCAGTGAATCGTCGAGCGCCATATTGGCAAAAGCCACCGCCAGTTCAGCCCTTGAGGTGTAGGCACACTTTGCATCTCCTGCTGAATTACGAATCTTTCCTTCTTTCTTATATTCTTCCACCGCATCAAAATCCGGATCGATATACAATCCGTTTCTTCCAAATACCCACTGCAGGCCGCTCTCCTGTATCGCTTTTTCCGTTATCCTGTTTGAATCGATAATTCCCTGAAAGCTGCAACCACAGTTGTCGCCATAGAAACTGGCATAAACAATCTTCTTCACTCCCGCATCCACGGCAGCCTTGATCACATTGCTGTGTTGTTCGGTTCTGTTCTCCGGCGCATCGTTACTGGAGATAAAAACCAGCACATCAATTCCCTGCGAGGCATTTAAAAACTCTTCCCGGTTGTTGTAATCACCCTTTCTTATTTCCACACCAAGGTCTTTTGCCTTTTCTGTAGTACGTGCGATACCAACAACATTTTCTTTCTCTGTATGTTGAAGCAGCTCACGGACAATGGCATGTCCGAGATGTCCGCTTGCGCCTGTTACTGCTATTTTCATGATATATGTTGTTTTTAGGTTTGTTATGTGGTATAACAAATAAGATGGAGGTTGGTTTGATGAAGAAGAAAACGCTGACAGGTCTGCCGACGCTGTCAGGTTTGCGTAATATACGGTTTGTTTAAAACCTGACAGCGTTGGGTAAAAGAAATCAAATTTAATTATTAGATTTTAAAGACCTGTCAGGTGTTCTTAAACCTGACAGGTCGTATCAGCTTCTCGTTTTAATAATTTGCAGCACGTTTCTTTATATAATTTACATGTTTTGGAATAAGAACATCTGTTTCTTTTGAAAACGCATGACGAAACATTCCGTGAACTTTTTCTGACCTGACAGGTTTCAAAATACCTGTAAGGTCTCCGAAGACGTAAATTTATTTCTTTTTATATTGGAAGACGTGATCATCGTTTTTATTTTCATTTGAAGAGATAAGCATCATTTCCCTTTTCGTTAAAGACCTGTCAGGTGTTCTGAAACCTGACAGGTCCCAGCAGCTTTTCGTTTTAATAATGGACAGTACGTTTCTTTATATTGTTTACAAGTGCTTCAGTAGAAAAAACATTTGATTTATTTTGAAAACGGATGATAATGTATACCGTGTGCTTTATCAGACCTGACAGGTTTCCAAACACCTGTAAGGTCTTCGAAGATGTAAATTCATTTCTTTTTACATTAGAAGACGTAATCATCGTTTTTATTTTCATTTGAAGAGATAAGCATCGTGTTTCTTTCCGTTAAAGACCTGTCA
>DASQZK010000312.1:0-3946 GCA_035638735.1 Bacteroidales bacterium | reverse complement strand
GAAATAAAACCTATAGTTACTTTAGTTAATATTTTATAACCAAAATAAAACAACTAAAATTAGACATTAATTCTTAATCTATGAAAAAGTCTGCATTTGTAACCATGGCAGCGTTATTGCTGTCTTCGATAACATTCGCTCAACTGTCTGAAAGACAGAATGATGCGACGTCGATAAAATTTGGCACCAGGCCCACAGCGGGTGACCTGGCCCTGACTTTTGCCTTACCGGTTTCAGGAACTGGTATAGCTGACTTGTCACTTGAAAATACCCTCGCTTCCGGAGATTTTATCACAATGAAGTATTACTTCAGAAATGATCTGGCATTACGTGGAGCCATAAAGCTTAGTAATAATACCCAAAAGGCGAATGGCGATCTGATTGATCTGGCCACAAATACTGATAATGGGAGCAGGGAAATTAAAGACAGCCGGAAAGAATACCTTATTGCCCCTGGTATTGAAAAGCACTTTGGTACGAAAAGCCTTTTTGATATGTATACAGGTGCCGACCTTTTAGTTGGTTTTGGGCGCAATGTATTTGTCAATAATCAGACCGATCCCACCGGCGATTACTTCAATTCAAAACAAACATCAACCCACATGGTTGTCGGCCTGGGAACAGTGATAGGGGTAAGTGTTTTTATTGCTCAATTGCCTGTTTCAGTCGGGATTGAATATGGCATCAATTTCAAATATAGTAATCAGGGTAAAACCCATTATGAAGTCGAGAGCCAAACCGGGGGGGTATCAAACACATCCGACTATTATACGTCGACTATGCTGCCTGGTAATTACAGTTCTGTGAAAAACAGCACGTTCGGCATTGTAAATAACGAAGATGTACGGATCGTTCTTAATATTTATTTCAACAAATAAAATTGTACATTTATGAAAAACTTTTTTCGACTTATCCCGGCAGTGATATTTATGCTGGTATTGGGATCATGTACAGTTTATAAGTCATCTGTACCTCAGGCCGGAGTCCAGGCACGTCTCAATGTAGATATGAATGATCTTCAATATATAAAAGATGTTTCCGGAACGGCAAACCAGTCATATTTCATGGGTTTGCCTATCGGCGGAGATAAATATAAAAGGGGAATGGTCACAAATAATCCCGGGGGCTTACAGGATCTGTCCAGACTTCGCGAACGGGGCGTGAGTTCAGCGATGTATAATGCCCTGCAGTCGGCACCTGATGCGGATTTCGTTCTGCCATTATCTTTGGAGGTTATTTCAAGGAAAATGTTCCTTGGAAGAGAAGATTCAATTGTTGTGAGGGCAAAAGCCTTTAAACTGAATACAGATAATCCCTAATAAATAGACACTGAAGGCAGGGGACTTTACTCCCCTGCCTTTGAAATGTGTTCATTAATTGAGATACTAAAACGAAACTGCCTGTCCTGATCAGTTTGTTCATGGTACTTTTTCTTATATCATGTAAGAAGGAGAATGAAGAACCATTTATAACGTTGGAACCCGGAGATATTACAATTGAAACATATGCCGGTGATAAAATTATTTTCAACATCCATGTTTTCTCCGATATTTCCCTCCGTAAATTTTCCATATCGGGAAAATATGCTGGTGAAAATGAGGATATTTTAATGGATAGTATCCTGTTGACAAAGGACTTCAACCTGGAATGGGCTTTTACCATGTTCTCCGATCGTACCGAAGATTATCTGCTTTATTTCAGTGCGATTGATGAAAAAGGGGCGGAAACAAAGATTGGACGCAGGATTCGTGTTACAGGCAACCAGCTCCGGGAGACTACGGGCTTGAAAATGTACAGCTATAATAATGATGGACTTTCTGCTTTTGATTTTGAAACAATGGCCCCCATCACCCTTAATACCGATTCCTCACAACGCGATCTCCAGGAAATTCAACTGGATAATCAGGATGAACATCTTACCCTGGATATCGGCTCTCCATCAGGATGCCAGTTCGTGAAATTTGTGGATTACGATTATGGTAATGCCAACAGTATTACGGTGAAAAATGCCTTCTCGGCCGGCATACAGGTTTCGGAAATGACCAACATCAAGGTGAACGATATTTATCTTGTCAGGCTTAATTCAGCTATGGAAGGGGATGAATACGTCGTTCTAAAGTTCACCGGTATCTATGACAACGATGGAACCTCTAATGATTTCTACGAGTTTTCGGTAAAAAAATAATCATTCTAAAACCTTCTTTTCACCCGCGTCAATCTTCAGTGGTAAAACGAAATCACCCACAAACTATTCTGAAACCTTCAAAATGGAGAAAGGAAACGGGAAATGGTAAGAGCTAAGGGCATAGAGCAGAGGGCGGTCGCTTCGACTTCCCTCACTTCGACTCCTGTCGCTGAGCGGAGGCGAAGCGACCATCCTTAAACTATTCCCCTTCCTCTTTCTTCTTTTTCATCTCCATCATCTTCTCCATTAAATCCGGCACTTTTTCGAAAAGCCCCGACAATCCCTTATTTTTATCTGTATTAAGGAAGGAGATTTCACCGCCTTTTGCCACCAGGAAGCCGATAGGGGCAATGCCAATTCCTGCACCGGCGCCACCGCCTGTTCCGGCTGCTTTCTTTTTTGGGTCTTCACCCTGTCCCATACCACTGCCAAAGCCTACCCCTACTTTGATAACAGGCCTGCAGGAAAAGTCGCCAAGCTTGAATTCATCCCCAATCACGGTCTCTGTTTTGACCATTTTTTCGATGTGATCGGTTACCTTGTTCAATAATTCATCAATTTTAAGTTCCATTGCTTTGTGTTTTTAAGTTAATAATTTATCGACTGCGTATCCTGAACTTGATAAATATGAAAAGCATAATAATCAGCCTGTTTTGTAGACTTGCCCTGATGGTGTTGGTACCGGTGTAGTTGATACGAAGCCGGAAACCCTCACGGTTGAGAAAGACAAAGGCCGGCACCAGGTAGGCATTGGTGATAACATTACCGGTATCAATGTCGGCTCTCAGATCGCCACTGAAGGAGCGTATCATCTCGGTGATAAATTTTTTCCCTGCTGCCATCGAGCCGCCAATGCTTTTTTTCTTCTTCGCTGGTTTCTTTTTTTCCTTTTTTTCTTTCTCCTTCTTTTTCTTCGAAGGTTTAAACGGGTCGATGTTAAAATGGATAAAAAATATTCTCATCCGTATTTTGAAAAGGTCATCATCGAATACTAATCTGGCTTTTGCCAGGGAAACCAGTTCCATATAATATGTCCCGTTACCCGAATCAATAAAAAGGACCAGGGGTGCCAGCAGGATCCACAAAACAAGCAGCACCACCAGGCAAAAAAGGATGAATATGACCTGTAAAATAATCATGTACACAAGTTACTATGATTATGATTTACATGGTGTTAAAATATTATTATCACATCGTTAAGTTACATGGATGTGTAATTTTGGAGGATAGGATATTTTGGGTGTCATACTTTTAATTGAAGGCACGTAGGGCATGGGTGCGCTTCGACTTTGCTCAGGGACCGGCCAACGCTACCAACCATCCTGAAGCTAATTCTCCTTTTTTTTATACATTTGACCTTCATCAACCAACTTAAACCACTCTACTGACATGAAAATCATTCCATTAATCCTGGCCACGCTGGCAGTATCCTTCATGGAGGTTTCGGCCCAGATAATACCTGTCAAAGACGGCGATTTGTATTCTTTCGATTTTGCTAATGTCTTTTTCGAAGTCGATGCTTCCGTCGGGGCGCGTATCAGCTCTTTTGAAGTGAATGGTACCCAGGTATTGTCGACAACACGCAGTGACAATTATTCATGGGGGTCTACCTTCTGGCCCTCACCACAGGCCGACTGGACCTGGAGCCAGTGGGGTAACTGGCCGCCCCCTGCTATCATGGACGAACAACCTTATACCGGCGGCATCGGCGACACGACCATTATCCTTACCAGTGCGGTGGATGACGGACCCGGACTTCAG
>DASQZK010000311.1:0-17138 GCA_035638735.1 Bacteroidales bacterium | reverse complement strand
GTCAGCTCATGAGGATATATTTTTTGATCTCCGGCAAAGCCGGGAAACGGCTTAGCTGTTGATGCGGTACCAGCACCGAGGCGGTCATCCAATTGAGCTCTGTACAAACTTGGGATATCTGCAATGGGAACACCGTCAGACTCTACTAATCCAAGGGGTTCAGTGGACTTTCTTCCCACACCGGTAATATCATGAGCGATGCAACCAATGGCCCAGTTATTTGCATCCGTTGGAGGATCCTGTATAACCATACGGCTGTATGTCATGCAATTCCACATAACATGATTTGCACCTGCCCAACCGTGTCCGCTGCCTGAATCTGTCCGGTTTTCTACGTTTAAGTCAAGATCGGTATACACTCTGTCATATAATATTCCTGTTGCCCACCGGTGATGCGGACCGGAAACATTCCAGCAATTCATAGCTTTACAGTTCGAAAACACACTTGGCCCCGGTGCCCTTGAACCGGTTGCAAAATCGTGTCTTCCAAAATCTGAAAAACAGTTTTGAATTAAAATTTGATGTGCGCCTCCATTAATGCAAAAGGAATACCGTGTACCGGAATACAAAATTCCAACTGGACGCAAATAACGACAATTATCGACGGTCCATTTGTATGCTCCGCTACTCATCAACACAGCGTTGCCGGTAAAATGGTAGAAATCAATATTTCGTATCCAGCCGTTTTCTGCAGCCGTTACGTCAATGCCTGTATTCGAATGATCATACGTTGTTTGTTCATCAATATACGCAGATTCAATGCGCAAATTCTCGATTCCTACTTCGCTTTCATAATCTAAACTATTTTCGTATTTGTACAGGTATCCATTTGCTATGCCGGTATAAATATGATCAACAACCGGTGCGTCAATGGTGATTGTGTTTCCGTTGATTGCTGTTATAACACGGAGGAAGTCGATGGTAAATGAGCCTGCCGTCCAGGGGGAATCAGGAGCCACATTATCGGTACCAATCAGATCAACCCATGTCTGAGTAGGTTGTCTTTGTAATACAACCCTGTCTCCTACCTGAAAGGTATGCCCTGATTCTATCGTGAATGTCCTGGCACCGAAAGGAACATAATCATCGGTAATCTTCTTTTTTGTGGACACTGTCAATGTATAGCCGGGGCTGCTACCTGAGTTTACCGAAATAACAGGATCCGATGACGTAAATACGGCATTGATGATGGTGGTGTTTCCCACTCCCCTGAGTACAACCCCACTCCTCATGAAGATGGTACCGCTCACTTCATACGTACCGGCATTCAACAAAACGGCACCTTTGTGGCCATCGGCATCCGGGAGAAGTGTGGCAACCTCATCAATAGCACTCTGAATATGACTACGATTATCTCCTGCAATGGGAGAAATTGTATTGGATACCGGCACATCCGGAATGGCTTTTTCACCATGATGATAACCCACATAGCTGAAGTCGGGCAGGACATTCCCCTTTTCATCAGGGGTATAGGTCAAATGTCCAATGCCATCAATCGAGACCAAAGACGTTGTCTGACCAAGGGCATTAAACGTTAACATGGCTGCCAACAGAGCAATCAATGAGCATTTTCCTGTACCTTTTCTCACATTCATTCGTTTTAGTTTAATATTTCATCAGGCATTCTGAACTTGTCGTTCGTTTCGGAGAGCCATTCCTTAAGATATGTCCTGTGTAACTGCAGCACTTCATTATGTTCAGGATCAACAGCCAGGTTATTCATTTCTCCGGGATCGTGCCGCATATCAATCAGTTGTTCTCTCAATTGTCCCCGGTCATAGACAATATATTTGTAATCATCGGTACGCAGTACCCTCGCTTTAGGAAAAGTATCTGTATGATACTCGTTCACCCAGTTTCCGAAACTCATTTCTGTCACAACATATTTCCGCCAGTCATGAATCGTTGGATTTTTTTCCACCAGCGGTCGTAAACTTCTTCCCCGCAATGTCCCGGGAGGCTCAATACCTGCAAAATCACATATAGTAGGGAACAGGTCCAGTCCGGCAGAAATCAACCTGGATTCGGTCTCTCCCTTTCGATGTACCGGAGCTCCGGCCATAATGAATGGAACACGGACCGATTCGTCATAAGGTGATGTTTTTTGGTTCCAGCGATGCCTGCTTGAGCCGTCCCCATGATCACTGGAGAAAATGATCAGGGTATTGTCCCTGAGATATGGAGCATTTGCGGCATCAAACACCTTAGCAAGCAAAGAATCTACTTTTTCCACCAGCCGGTAATAACCCCACTGGTACGCCTTGAATTCCTGTTCATTCCAGTGATATGAATTGTAAACCTTTTCACTGTTCTCCTCCTGCCATTTGCGTAGGTAATCGGGCTCATTCTCGGGGATCTCAAAATTAGCCGGCAATTCCGGAAGATGGTCAGGATTGGGAAGGTCAGGGATAGGACCTTCCCATAAAGAAAGATCCTCTCCACGCGCCAACTGGCATGCATCGTGTGGATTCACCAAGGAGACTACCAGGAAAAAAGGATCTTCATGTTTTTCATTCAGAAAATTCACCGCTTGTCTTGCATATTCCGCATCGAATCCATGTGCGCCCGGGTGATCAATCCCGATAAAACCATGCTGGGCCGTATCTGACAAGGGAACAGTAAGATGCCATTTCCCAATATAATGTGTCTGATAACCTGCATCTTTTAATAGTCTGCCCAATATTGTGAAAGGTAATCTCTCATCCTTAACAGGTTTGGTATTCACGAAAATTCCGGACTCATGGGGCATCTTTCCCGTAAACATGGCCGCTCTTGAGGGGACACACAGCGAGAAAGCACAGTAAGCATTTTCGAAACGTAAACCAGAGGCGGCAAGTTTGTCAAGTGCGGGAGTATTGACAAGCTCATTTCCGGCACAACTCATGGCATCAAAAGCCTGTTGGTCAGTCATTACATAAATAATGTTCGGAGGGGCTGAAACCTTTCCTTTAGAACATCCGCCCGACACGATCCCTTCAAACACCAAGAAACATAAGATCTTATTCATATAAAGATATTCATCGTTATATAAAAACATGAACTTTCATCAATGCATTTACTGCAGTCGAAATGCATTTAATCCACCAGCTTAATGATCTCGCTACCGGCAAGAAGATAGGCGCCCACGCCGTATACTTCGGTACCATCAGGATTGATAGCATCCGGAGCAGAGCCAATTCTCTGAACCCAGCCAAGTTTACCATTTTCATGCACTGCATCATTCAACCCGTTCCAGGTCCTGAGTACCACAGGCAGATATGTCTCTTTATCAAGAATACCGTTGTTGATACCCCATGCCAATGCATAACAGAAAAAACCGCTTCCGCTTGTTTCACCGTGGGAGTGACCTTCCGGATAAAGCAGACTGGTACGCCATAAGCCATCCTCTCCCTGAAGAGCGGCAATTCTGTGTGCCATTTCCCTGTATACGTCAATATATCGACCGCGATCCTGGTAGTCGGGGGGCATATAATCAAGGATACGGGCAATGCCGGCAATGACCCATCCGTTTCCCCTGCTCCAGAATACTTTCTTACCATTGGGCTCACGTCTTCCCGAACCATCCTCTTTGATCCTGAACCTGTCATCCCGGTAAAACAGGCATTCTTCCTTATCATACAAGAAATCAAAGGCATCCCACCACATTTTATTCATAAAGTCAAGATATTTCAAGTCTCCGGTAGTTCCAGCCAATCTTGCCATAGTAGGTGGGGCCATATAAAGTGCATCACACCACCACCAATCGACCCTTCCTGGCTTCGGATCTGCCATCAGACTGTCAATCCGGTTTTTTATATTCTTAATTTTATATGAGGCAGGTTTTATTTCGTTCAGTTCGAGATAGGTCTGTCCAATACAAATGTCGTCGGCATGCCTGAACCGGGGTCCGCATGTCCAGTCGACCGACTCGGCAAACCCTTCCAAAGCCTTAAAATACTTTTTATCTGAACTGGTTTTATACAGGGCCGATATTCCCGTATACAGGGCCGCATTTGTCCAGTCCCAATGATGATAATGCCTTGAGTGCTTTGCGGGTACCGGCATATTATCCAGTTGCCAATCGGCCACTTTCTTCATTTGATTTAATACGCCTTTGCGAGAAAGAGTGGGTTGCATGAGTGGCATTGTGGGTAAATTTTCTTCCGGTGATTCCGGACTTCTCCCTCCTACCCTGCATATTACGGTGGGGATTCCCTCTGAAGAGGCACTAACTGCTGATGAACCCTGATTCATTTTCATCCGGATATTCGCCCGGCCATTGTACATCTGTATCCGGCGTGAACCGTTTGCCGTTCCCAGGTCATCAATCAATTTACCATCACCGGAAACACTAAAATTGATCCAGTTACAGGCATCCAGGCAAAGACGACCGTTATTGTCCAGTGCTAATACCCTTACTTCAGCTGTATCATTTCCTTGCCTGATATCTTCTATCAATAACTGAGAAGGTTTATCCCAATCTTGCCGCATATAGTTGACACTTATTTCATCCGTAACTTTTTTTCCATCCTTCTTTGCGATAACTTTTATGTGGTTTTCACCTTCATTGAAGGCAACAATCCATCGCAAGCCTGCAGCCGGAAAATTCTGACTGTTTCTCTTCCTGATTCCCTGGCTTATACCATTCAGGAATAATTCCGCTGAAGGACAATTTGAATATACTTTAACCATATTTTTTCCATGCACCTCACCCCACCGGGTGGTCCAGGTGTGGCCATAAATATGAGCCATCGGTTTCTCTGTCCAATATGATTTAAACACATAATAGGATTCCTTGGGTGTAAGATCACGCTGCACGACACCTTTTTGGTTTACATAGGGAATCGGGTTGTCGGGCCTCAGGGGAGTCGAAAAATCTTTAAAAGGCCAGTACGCTGTTCCTGTCAGCCAATCCATCTTTTCCTGCTCCTTGAGGTGCCAATCGATGAGATTGACTGCATAGGATTCGGTCCAGTCTCCATCTCTGGAAACCCTGGGCTCACCACCTGCCATCAGGAAATCCCCCGCCCGCTCATCTGCGGCTCCCTGACTATTGATATGCTGGATACCCTTATCAGGATCCTCAGAATGTCTTCCGGCATGGCTACTTGCCCCCCATTCCACATGGAGAAAATGATCTACCTTCTCCATTTCCATTCTTGAAACTTCAAGATAATCAGTATACTTACCTCTATACCAACCTGCCCAAATCGATGGGGAGTATACATCCACAATGTCGGCACAGAATTCACACCGGCGAATTGCCGTCTTTCTTGAAGGATCAAGCTTATGAGCAAGTGAATTTAATTCCGACATAAATGCATGGATCTTCTCTTCATTGAACGCCTCAAAATCACCGGGCCAGTCATTCTCATTGCCCAATCCCCATATAATAACCGAGGGATGATTATAATGCTGGGTAATCATATTGGTCAACATCCTTTTTGCCTGGTCCTTATAGGTTTCACCACCAATACCTCCCCTGCACCAGGGGATCTCTTCCCACACAAGTAAACCAAGTTCATCACATAAATCAAGAACAATCCTGGATTGCTGATAGTGAGCAAGACGAATAAAGTTTGCTCCCATATCCTTCATCATTTCCATTTCTTTGCGGATCATGTCTTCTGTCATGGCTGATCCTACCCCTGCCTGATCTTCATGTCTGTGCATACCTCTTAAAAGAAGACGCTCCCCGTTTAGCCTGAATGGTCCTTTCTCGACAAATTCGAATTGACGCAATCCAAAATTTGTCTTATACGCATGAGGTTGATTATTAACGGAAATACCAACTGTTAGAGAATATAGTTGAGGGTTACCGGGTGACCAGAGGGCTATATTATCAAGATTCAAACTGTTTGATATCGTTTTTCCATTGCCTATAGTTTCCGTTGCTTTATAGGAATAAATACTTTTGCCATCTGGTGATAGAATATTATACTCCACCGGAATTTTTCCTTTAATTCCAGAGGGGTTGTAAATTGTTGCTTCAATTTTTAGTTCAGCACTTTTCAGGTCATTGCTCAATTTTGGAGAAACATGTACATCATAGATTGATACCTGGGGTACATAGACCAGATTAAGATATCGGTATATTCCGCCGTAAAGATTAAAATCACTCAGATCTGAGGGGATCATTTCTGTATCCCTTGAATTGTCTACCCTGATGAGCAAGGGAATCTTTCCTCCAAAATCATCTTTGGTATATTTGCTGTGAAATTTCTTCAGCGGTTCCGTCAGGTCGATCCTGAATTCATCGTACCCACCTGTATGCTCACCTGCCAGAAATTCAGCAATAAATACTTTTGTCTTCTGGCCTGCCCCTTCGAAATGAAGAATTGTTTTTCCTTCAGGGTATGGATTATTAATATCGATATAACACCTGTACCAGGCGGGACCCTCATAATACGCCTTATCAGGATCCACGGCATCAAATGCATTATAGCAGTGTGGAATAGAAACCTTTTGCCATTGAGGTAGTTCTGCAGGTTCCCCGCTACGAAGTGCCTCCCATGTACTTCCAAGGTCTCCCTTGTAGAAGTCCCATCCCTTTTGCAACCGGATGGAGTAATCGTTCTGGGAATAGTTGGTTTGAACAAGGAATATTAGAATAATTCCGGCAAACAACCTCTTACTAACTGACTTTATAGTTTTATAACAGGAAGAAAAATTGGAGCCAATTAAATAATCACGCATCTCTTACAAATTTTGTTTTTGGGAAAGAAAAAAGGGAATCGAATGGAGTAAATTCATGAATGTTACCGCTCAACCCAATGAAAAATTTAAACCAAAATATTTATCACAGTCATCATTATTACCAGAATCAATATAACCACGAGTATTTCACCCCAGGAATTGAATATGATGCTCTTTACTTTAGATGTTAACTTCACACGATAAAAAATAAAATGACCAAAAAAGTGAAAATTCTAAAACTGACGTAACTCAACTTTGAATATCAAAAATATATGGAATCTCGCATCCCGGAATTTCATTTTGTCCCATTTCATTTTGAATTCGTCCCTTATCCTATGCAGGGGCATGATTCGCCCGAACAGAAATAAACTTACACGAGCAGTAGAGGCTGATGAAACGCTTATTGGAGCCATGGAATCTGGCAAGGGTATACAAAGATGTGATGCCGAAATGAAGACTTTGATTGCTGTTACAGCCGAATGTAACGTAAATAAATTGGAAGTATCCGTTTTAAAATCATTACCAGAGTAACTTGAAATGAACTGATCCCATTTATCAAAGACGATATTGAAGCTGTCAGTAAAGTAGCTTATGACTACCATGAAATCGTTTTTAGGATTACCAGGAAAACGGTCAATTTCTAAAGGAGAACGCTTGTATTTATCAATATAAAAGACTGTGGCTACAAATCCCAGTCTTCTAAATGAGGTGGTTAAAACAAATTTGACTAAAGCAGATAAGCGATAAATCCAATCACACATAAAACAAAAACAGACTCGCATATCACGTTTTTGCCGTTTTATACTTACCGGGAGAGACACCAAAGTGCCTTTTAAAACAGGTATTAAAATAGGAGATGTTTTCAAAGCCCGACAAAAATGCCACTTCACTTATGGTATAATCTTTATTCTGTACTAAATCACAGGCATGTTGAAGCCTCAGTATCCTTATATATTCACTTGGGCTCTTGTCTGAGATGGCTTTAAATTTTCTGTAAAGCTGACTCCTGCTCATACCAATTTCAACGAGCAGTTGATCAACCGCAAAGGAAGAATCCGAAATGTGGGCGTTTACAATCTGATTTATTTTTTGCAGAAAAAGCTGATTTTCATCTATGCCATCATCAGACTTTAGTACCTCGGCACCAAGACCAGAGAACTTTTCAATTAGCTTTCTTCGTTGAAAAAAAAGATTGCGTACCAGGACTGAAAGGTATTCTGCATTAAACGGTTTCTCTACATAGGCATCGGCCCCCGCGGTCTCCATCCCTTCAATTTTTTCATCTATTGCAGCTTTTGCTGTCAATAATATCACGGGTATATGACTTGTAAGATACTCCTTCTTCACTGCCTTACACAATTCAATTCCATTCATCTCAGGCATCATAATGTCCGAAATAATGATGTCAGGCAGGCTTTCTTTTGCTTTTTTAAGGGCCGTTTTACCATTATCTGCAATGAGCAGTTTATAACTGCTAAAATGATTTGCCAGATATGAGGACATGTCAGGATCATCCTCAACAATTAGAATGACTTCCCTGTTCTCTACTGTTGTTTGACTGTCTTCAGCCAGAGATAAAGAACCAGGTAAAGAATCCAGTTCGGGTGGTGCTGAAAGAAAATTAGACTCTGTAGTAGCCATTTCATCAGCGCTGAAGGATTCAAGGGTAACGGGTATCGTTACTATGAAATTTGAGCCTTTCATTTTCTCACTTTCCACTTCGAATTTACCCCTATGCAGCTCAATCAGCTTTTTTGAAAGAGATAAACCAATGCCAGTGCTTATATTATCCGAACTATCAGAATAAAACCGCTCAAAAATCCACTCTATTTTATCCGGATCAATTCCCTTTCCGGTATCTTTGACTTCAATCCTTGCAATACCACTATCTAAGCTTAATTTAACTTCAATAATGCCATATTTTGGAGTGAATTTAAATGCATTAGATAAGAGATTATACATCACCTTATCAAGTATCCCGGTATCGAACCATTGATCACTTTCTTCGGAAACGTTGCCGGTAGAATTATATTGCAATTCAATCATCTTGGTATTCGCCATATCTTCAAATCCAATGACTATCTGACTCAAAAACTTATCCATGTTTTGGTTCACGACTTTGAGTGTCATCTTTTCGTTTTCGAGTTTGCGAAAATCCATCAACTGATTGACTTGATTCAACATCCTGTTTACATTATTTTTCATCAATTGAAGAAGATATTCCGCCTGATGAAAATTCTTTCCTGAAAGTAACTTGTCGATTGGGCCGGCAATAAGGGTCAGTGGTGTCCTGAATTCATGGGAAACATTGGTAAAGAATTGCAGCCTTCTTAAATTCAGATCTTTGATTCGCTCTTTTTCGGCGCGCTCCAACATTAATTCATTCTCTTTTTCTGTTCTGAATCGTACAATCCTGATCAGAATATAAAGCAATACAGAGAGCAATACAATATATAATAACATCGCGAGTGGAGTAGCATAGAAAGGTGCTTTGACTAGAACAAGAATCGAGGCTCCGTTTTCATTCCAAACGTTATCGTTATTAGATCCTTTTACATGAAATTTATATGTTCCCGGTTTTAAGTTCATATAGGAGGCTGTGCGATTTCTTCCAGAATAATTCCACGTATCCTCATAACCTTCTAATATGTATTTATATGAATTTTTTTCCGGAATGAGGTAATTCAAAGCAACGAATTCAAAACTAAAGGATGACTGGTGATGATTGAGCACGATCTCTTTCGTTTCCGAAATATGCTTATCCAGGGGAGAATTCTTCTCACCAGGAACGACAGACTCATTAAACAGTTTTAAATCGGTTATAACAACAGGTGGAACATCTCTGTTCTGCATGATTTCTTTCGGATGAAAGACATTAAATCCATTCACGCCACCAAAAAATAATTCTCCATTACTATTTTTATAGCAAGCCCTCCTGTTGAACTCATTACTCTGAAGTCCATCCAGGTAGTCAAAATGCCTTAAATCATTTGAGCCTTCATCATAGCTATATATTCCGTCATTTGTAGAGATCCAAAGCGTGCCCTCATCATCTGTTTGTAACCCATTGATTATATAATCTTTGAGGGCCATACTACGGTTCATTCTGTCAAAAGTTAAATCATCATTAAACTTATTAAGGCCATAGTATGTGCCAATCCATATTTGCTGTTGGGCATCCTCACAAATTGTTATCACATAATCTCCACTGATGCTGGTACTATCTGTATCGGAATATTTAAATTGTTTCAGGATGGATCGAACAGGGTCAAACAGGTAAAGACCATAATCCCTGGTACCAATCCAAATTCTGTTTTTCGAATCGGTAAAGAGTACCGTGACAAATGCTTCCAGGTGGCGCATGCCGGAAGAGGGAGGAAAGACATTACGAGAGATTTTCCGGGTCTTAAGATCCATAACATAGAGCCCTGATATGCCACCAATATATAATTTATCCCCGGGATATTCCATAATACTATAGACCGATTGGCCTTCTAAAAAATGTTTGAATCTTCCATTCCCCAGGTACAAGCTTAGTCCGCCATTGAAAGTCCCAACCCAAAGATCCCGGTTTGAATCCAGAAAAACCGTCTTTACATTATTGCCTGGCAGACTTTCCGGATCTCCCGTCCTGTGTTCATAAGAAGTAAAATTCGTCCTGTCCTTATTTAAAAAGTTTAGTCCGCCTTGTTCAGTTCCTATCCAGGTTCCATGGGTACCTTCCTGGAATGAGCTCACCACATTATTGCTTAGACTATTGGGGTCATTATAACGGTGAGCATAATGGTGGAAATTATATTTCCTTTTATCCAGGATAGATAAACCACTCCAGGTTCCGATCCACAGTGTCCCTACCCTGTCCTCGTATAGTGAGTATATGGAATTATGGCTTATGCTTGTGGGATTGTCCGGCTCAGCTCGATATACATTTAGAACGGAATCCCCGGGATCATATTCATATAAACCGTTTTGCGTGCCAAACCATAAAGCCCTATCATGTGTTTCCTTGATTGTCCGCACATAATTAAAATCAGCAGGCCAATCAATCTGGTCGAGTATATCAGAACTAAATTTGAATCCTTTATCGATCTCAACCATCTTTAACCCTGCGGGAGAACCCATCCACAATCTGTTATTGCTGTCCAGTAAAAGCGGATTAATTCGGCCCCCTATATCGGCAAAGGAATCAACAGGAAAAGTCAGCTGGGCATAGGTTTTTTCATCCGGATGGTAACGAATCAGCCTGTCCCATGTGGCGAAATAGAAATAGCCCTGTTTGTCTTCACATATACCGGTGATCCCTTTCACCGGAAAAGGAGCCTGTTCCATGACGGGTTTAAACAAGTCCTCTTCCCGGTTATAAAGATATACCATGTGATCAGTCCCGATCCATATTCCACCTGCATGATCTTCAAATATACATCGAACCGATTGGGAATTTTGAGAGCTGATATCATACCTTGATTCGAGATGGTATGTGAGAAACACTCCCGTATTCAAATCAAAACGGTTGATTCCTCCATTCCCGGTTCCCACCCACATCGCTCCATGACTATCCTCAAGAATGGCAGGAACCGTATTATCACTTATAGTGCCTTCTACTTCAGGCTGGTTCATGTAAACCGTAAAATCATACCCATTGTACTTATTCAATCCTCCACCACGGGTACCGAACCACATAAACCCTTTGGAATCCTGGTAAATGGAAAAAATAGTGCTCTGAGAAAGACCATCATTCACAGATATATTAATGAAGTCCCTCTGATTCTGAGCATGGGCATCTATCCAAACCAGAAAGGTCAGAAGTAGAATAGGTAAAATCCTTATTTTCCTTAATGAATAATCACACATCTTGGCGTAAAGTTATCAATTTTTACTTTTTCACAAAGCAAATTTGATAATCCAATTGCAACATAGTTAAATTATTGTGCCTTAGTCAATATGGAAAATACTTCAAGCCATTCAGCTACAAAATGTCCAAATAAATCCAAAAAGTTTTTAGTTCATCCTGATAAAATTTTTAGTTTATCATTTTGCTTTTAGACATTTTTAAGCACGCCGGGAAACATCCTAGTAAACCAACATTGCCGGATTAAGCTTCAATCATCTGACTCTTCGTTAGATTTCTTATTCTTCTTCTTTACCATTCTTTTGCTTTTCTCCATCGCCCGGATATTTTCAATGGTTCTGTCTTCAGGCAAAGGAGTGAGTCCTCTATGATCCAGGTTTAACATCAGTTCTTTTTTTAAAGTAGTCTTGATTTCGGAATAAGCCGGATCGTTAGCATAATTCATCGTCTCACCTGGATTAACCTGAAGATCTGTCAATAATTCAGGATAATCAGGTAATTCGTAAATTGTATATTTATATCGACCGTTACTAATTTGATCAGCATTATAGCCTTCAGTGATTATGTACTGACGTTGAGGTTTTTCACCTTTCCCTGTAAGGTAAGGTTTAAGAGAAATGCCGGGAAGATCTTTCGGATATTGTATCCCAGCCAGATCACAAATGGTAGGAAGGAAATCCAACCCATTGCAAACCAGCGTGGTAGTATCTACATAATTTTGTTTTATTCCATTGCCTGCAAACATAAAGGGTATCCTCTGACATTCTTCGAACATAACATTTTTTAAAATTAACTGGTGGGCACCATGCATATCTCCATGGTCCGAAGTAAAGACAATGATCGTGCTTTTTTCAAGCCCTGACTTCTTCAGGGCGTTTAAAACTTTTCCAATCTGTGCATCAACACTTTCAGTGAGCCGATAGTACATCCAGCTATATAAATTCCATTGTTCACGATCCCAACTCCTCGACATGGTATCCATTGATACCATATCAGGTTGCTCACCATTTATAGGTTGTAAGTTCTCAGGCAAAGGTGGAATCTGGTTCTGATATTCTGCTTTAACAAGAGTTTTTTGAACGGCTAACAGTCTTTCTGTTTCACGAACTTTGTCTTTGGGTAATTTGTCAGGGAAACGTTTGTCAGCTCCTGCTTTATAACAAATATCATGAGGGTTCATAAATGAAAGAAACAGAAAAAAGGGTTTATCTGATTTACTATCAGCTAACTCAGGTAATATCGTTTCCGCAAAATTAGCCGGCCCTTGATATGGATCTTTGCCATGTAACGAGAAACCATATTCTGAAACATCATTTGTTCCATAAAGATGAGTCTTACCTGAATAAAAGGTCTCATAACCTGCTTTACGGAAGATATTTCCCAATGCATCTGTTGAAATTATTTTCTTCACTTCTGCTGTATCGTAAGCACTGGTATTCTCTTTGACACCTACTTCAGAAGCATAATGACCTGTGAGTAATGAAAATCTGGAAGGCATGGAAACGGCATTTACACAATAGGCTTTATTGAAGCGGTAACCCATTTTAGCAATCCTGTCCATATTTGGTGTACGCAACCATGTATTCCCCGTACAACTCATCATATTGTAGGATTGCTGATCCGTCATAATATATATCACATTGGGATGAGTGCTTTTACGTTCCCGGGAGCAGGAATTTACTATCAGAAAACCCGCGCTTAAACAAAGTGTTGCAATTGCAACTTTTCCATTTTGTACTTTCATTAATTCATATTTACCAATCACCTTTTGCTTTTTTAGGGTATAGGAATGGATTTGAAAAACCACGAATATTAGAATATAAATGTCTGATTTTCAGATATTTAATTTTTGAAATCAAATTATTCCGGACAGATGTGAAGTTGGATGCAAACGTTTAGATTTAATCTGACAGCTGAGGGATTAAACTTTTTTATTGTTGTATTACATTTATTGTTTAATCGCTGACTGTCAGATTAAATCGTAGATTCTACAGGTTTCGATATGTGATATGTGTGCGGTTAAACACTTACACCCTGATCTCCCAACCTGGTTCATACTCCCTGCTCCATAGTTTCATAGCGTCCCTGTCGAGCATGATACCGTTTTCGCCCACTTCAAACGGACTATTAATCCGGTAGGCAACATTAATATAATGCACCATGGCATGGCTTATTGCTATTTCATCAATGGGGGCATTGAGTTTTTCCTTACCGCGAATTCCCTCAACGAAATTTTGTACATGACGGGTTGACATGTCGCCTCCCCCACCCAGGGCCGTTCCGGCTTCATTTGAATTACTGTCTAACGTTTTCACCAATTCTCCCTTGCGATCGTAAATCCTTGCCACATTCCGGTTTACAAATACGGTGCCGTCGCTGCCGTAGATGATGGTACCCCGGCCACCGCCGTATGTATCGTATCTGTTCCTGCTTCGGCCGTCCCATTGGATGGTTTTATCACCCTCGAACCGGAAGGTGGCTTGCATATGATCATACATCTCCCATCCATCATCCGGGAATTGACCCTTATGACCATCTATAAAAACATGCTGTGGATAGTCAACCTGCAGTGCCCAGCGTGCCACGTCCATTTCATGAGTGCCGTTGTTGCCCGCTTCTGCCGTACCATAATTCCAGCCATACCAGTGCCAGTTATAATCCCAGGTCTCTTCGGTGTATTCCCTGTGGGGTGCAGGTCCCTGCCAAAGATTCCAGTTAAGACCTCCGGGAACCTGTGCAGGTTTTTGATTTGGAACTCTTCCCCTGCCATTCGTATAAAAAGCAACTGCCTTATAAGCTTTCCCTATGGCCCCTTCATGGATCATTTTCATCACCTGGATCGTATGAGCGGAAGATCTTTGCTGGGTACCTGCCTGTACAACCCGGTTGTAGTTATCAGCTGCCTTAACCAGCAAACGGTTCTCCTCCATATTGTGACTGACCGGTTTCTCAACGTAAACGTGTTTTCCGGCCTGCATTGCCATAATGGATCCCGGTGTGTGCCAATGATCAGGGGTAGCATTGATCACTGCGTCGAGCTTTTTATCTTCCAGCACCTTTCTGATATCGCTTTCCATTTTCGGTGTATAGTCGATATGTTTGGAAAACTCCTTAGCGGCTTTTTCAAGCTGTGATGGCATAACATCACAGAGATACAACAATTCAATATTGCTCTCTTTTTTTGCAATTGGCTCGTAGTATGCGCCGAGCCGCCTTCCCAGTCCGATAATGGCTATTTGGATCCGGTCATTGGCGCCGATTATGCGGCGATAACTTTTGGCTGAAACTGCCGCACCTCCTGCTAAAAGACCTGTTGTTACAAGCCCTGTCCTTTTTGCAAACTCTCTTCTTGAAATCATCGTTATAAGGTTTTAATTTTAATGTTTTTGAAGTATACTTCATTACCATGGTCTTGCAACAGAATATGCCCCCTGATGGCCTCACCGAAATCAGGCCATTTCGCATATTTACTTGTAGCAACCAGATCTTTCCACTGTTGTCCACCACGGTTATACTTTACTACAAGAATGCCGTTCAGGTAATGTTCCACATCATCTCCCCGTACAATGACCTTTGCCCTGTTCCAGTCATAGCCGTTAGAGCGTTTCTTCCGTAGATCGGGATTATATCTCCGGGCATCAGCAGGAATAAGGTCATAGAGTGAAGCAAGGGTGCGGTTGCCGTCCCTTCCCAATTTAGCATCAGGATGAACACCATCGTCCAATATCTGATATTCACATCCGATAGCAGATCCGGCGCCTTTGTTCAATTCCGTATCTACGAAATACTTGATCCCGCTATTGGCTCCTTTGGTATACCGGAAGTCCGCTTCAAGGATAAAATTCTCATATTCCTCTTCTGTTACAATGTCTCCTCCGTTGCCGGATTCAGCTCCGTCGGCTGCCTCAACCTTTAACAGGCCATTCTCTATACGCCAGCCTCTTTCCGGAAATTTGTCCAGCTTCGCGCCTCTCCATCCCTTAGTGCTTTTTCCATCCCACAGGAGTTTCCAACCTTCTTCCTTCTCCCTCTCAGAAAGCCGGTTGGTCAGGAAACTCACCTGGGTAATCTCTTTGTTTTCCGGCGTTTTATGCTCATCCAAATTGGTGGTGCATATCTTAATATTCCTAAACATGTTCTTCTCACCTGTAAGACTGGAATCATGGATGGCATGAACCTGAAGACCGATAAAGCCTTCTGCATCCACATCATCGATAAGATCAGCCATCTGTACACCGTTTACCCAGGTGCGGAGACTGTTTCCGATGGCCTCTATGCGATACTCGTTCCATTCGCCTAACTTAAAAGCTGATTTCGCTTCCTGGTTATACTCCATGGGATACAACCATTTGCGACGTGCCTCGTCATATATCCCTCCGGTCCAGGCCCGTGGAGACGGATCCATCTCCATCTGGTATCCGTGTACGCGGCCATCCATGTAATCGGGACTGCTCTGTGCACGGAACATGACACCTGAATTCCCTTCCCCAAATTTTGCTTCAAACGTCAGAATAAAATCTCCAAAAGTCTTGTCTGTGCAGAGAAAAGAATTCGGTGTGCCCATCGCACATCTGCCAACAATCATCCCGTCCTCTGCCGTGTAGGGCGCTTTGCCGTTTACAACTGTCCAGCCGGTAAGATCCCTGCCGTTGAACAGATCTTTAAAATCATTGTCCCGAGATCCGCATGAGAAAAGAATAAATGTCAGGATCGTCAACAGGATTGCTTGTGTTTTCATAATTCGTAATATTATTTCTTTTAATTGAACCTTTAAAATTTTACTGATATTTCCATTTCACGTGACTTCAAACTTCCCTCAGAGACCGGTGAATATGATGAAGAAATATTTTTCGGACATCTGATTAACAGGATCGCAAAACAGTATGAATATCATCGGTGAAAGTATAAGATTTTGGATGGGGCGGCTTTTGAACCTTTCCCAAGATATTTTGATTGTGTTCCAGATGGAAGCCTCAAGCCGGTTTCGTGATGCAATATACATCTTCTGAGCCATCAAAAAAACAGAGAGGCTGTCCAAAAAATGAACAGCCTCTCTTTCCTATTTAGTAACTAAAACTACTTTGACTGAAAACTATTCCTTTACGATTGTTTTCACAGCAGTACCTTCATCAGTAGTAACTTTCAGGAAGTACATTCCTGATTTAAATGCTGCCACGTTTATTCCGTCTTTAAATCCTTCTTTAACAATCATCAAAGGCGTTCCGGTAATAGAATAAATAGCTACAGACCGGATATTTTGTCCATCAAGAAATAAATTATCCTGAACAGGATTCGGATATACCCTGAATGTAGTTTTACTACTCTCTATACCAGTTTTTTGAACTGTGACAGCACAGGTAGCTGTAAATCCGCCATCAGTTGTAGTAACAGTAATTGTACAGGTACCATCTGCTACCGCAGTAACCACGCCGTCAGCAACTGTAGCGACAGCTTCATCGGATGAAGTCCACGTTACCGTTTGATCTGTAGCATCAGTGGGTGCCACTGTAGCCACCAATGTAGCAGTTTCAGCCGGTTCAAGTGCCAGGGTTGTCAGATCCAGACTTACACCGGTCACCGCGACCGTTGGTGCAGACACCGTAACTTCACAAGC
>DASQZK010000310.1:0-3109 GCA_035638735.1 Bacteroidales bacterium | reverse complement strand
TTCCGGGCTGGTGTTATTAATTATTTTTATGTTCCGTTTTGTACAAAAAAATTAAACTATCCTTGAAAATATCGACATAAATTCAATATCACCATGCTGAAAAAATGGTATTACCGGCTCCTGAATATTCTGGCTTTGCTTCTGCCGCTGTATTTAGTTTATTACTGGCCTTTGCATGACAAACCGTATGATCCTTATATCAGGACCTTATGGATATATACCGTTGTAGGACTTGTCCTTTATTTGATAATTACCGGGGCAATTATTCTCCACAGGTTATAAACCCGAGGAATAATACCCAGACTGGCTTAGTTTCCTGAACCTGTTTTCCGAACGGGGGTTCATTTCCATGCCCTACTTACCAATGACTTTAAATTCAACCCTGCGGTTTTTCTCACGGCCTTCCGGTGTGTCATTCGGAGCGATGGGCTGAGTAAAGGCATACCCTTTCCATTCGAGTCGTGAGGCGTCAATACCCTGGGCAACCAGGTAATCGACAACCGCCTTGGCCCGTTCTTCGGATAGTTTAGTGTTATATTTCAACGACCCCACATTATCGGTATGACCGGAGATCTCGAGTCGCACAGATTCATTGTTTTCCATGAATTTTACGACCTGGTTCAGCTGCCCGTATGAATCCGGTTTCAGGGTAGCCTTGTTGGTTTCGAAGTATATATTTTCAAGCACGACCTTGGTTCCAATCTCAAGTTTTTCGAGCAGGAAATCCCTTGTCATGGCCTCGTCGGTACTGGCATTGGACATATCGACAGCATCGAGGAAAAAGAGGTAATCCTTAGCCATAATCTCGACGCCATAATTTTTAGGTTCGAGGAACTTAACCCTATAGTGGCCGCTATCAGCTGAAATAGCTGTTGCGATAACCTGAGAATTTTCCACATCGATGAATTCAAGTTTAGCCAATACCGGTTCATTGGTTTCTTTGTCGAGCACGCGACCGGTAAGGTAGTAGAAAGAGTCGATATGAACAGGTTCAGGTATGCTGAAGAAGCCGGTTTTAGTTGTATCGGGAAGTCCCGCAATAAGAATATCCTCGTTACTGATCATGAGTTCTTTTTCGGAGCCGAGGAAGGTGACCTTGTAAATATCTTTAGCACCGACGCCGTTTTCCCTGATGGTGGTATAGTAGGCGTATTTACCATTATCCGATTCGCGGAAGAACAGGTCATCGTCGGCTGTATTGATGGGATAGCCAACATTAACAGGATCGGACCAGGTACCGTCGTCGAGGCGTACAGAATGAAAGACGTCGAATCCGCCCATGGAGTTATGACCTTTGGACGAGAACCAGAGTTCATTCCCTGCCGGGTTCAGATAAATACCTTCTTCATCATAACGGGTATTGATCAGGCTGCCCAGGTCGTGTGGATCCTGCCAGTGTCCTTTTTCATTTTTCACAGTGATCAGGATGTCCTTTCCTCCCTGAGTTAATTTTTCATTGGCAGAGATAAAATACATGGTATCTCCCGAGGCTGTAAAATAGACCGAGCCTTCTGCCTGCTTACTGTTGATGCGCCTTCCCATGGATTTGGGTCTCTTCCAAACGCCTTTTTTAGGGTTATAATGGCTGACGTAGATATCACCGCCATTGTCGGCACCACGGTAGATATATAATGAATTACCATCGGGAGAAACACCCAGTACAGCATCATTATGGCTGGTATTTATTTTTTTTGAGAGTGGTTGTGCACCCAACCATCCGTCAGGACCAAGACGACAGGCGTATGCATCTTCGAAATATTTATTGTCGTAGGGGTTACGTTTATCATGTTTTTCGGAGAAGCGGCGGGAGGTCAGGTATAAGGTTGAATCATGATCGGCGAACACCGGCAGGTAATCGTCATTAACCGAGTTCACACTGTCGCCCATATCGGAGATGATCACACGGACAGGGTTGTTGACAATCGTTTTTCCGTTTTCGCATTCACCGATGAGTTTATCAACGGTAACGACCTTCTTGACCATACCCAGGTTGGAATAGATATCGCGGGCCTCAAGGTAATGTTCCTTAGCCTTATCGAACTCGAGCACCAGGTGGTAAGCCCGTCCCAGGTAGAATTGAATATCCGGCGTAATATCGGGGTTGGTATCGAATGCCTTGCGAAGGTATTTTAATGCTTCGAATTTATCGTCGGTATAGAGGTAGCAAACACCAATCCTGTAGTTCAAAACATTATTATCGGGGTTATACTGGTGAGCAAAAAGGTAATGATCCCTGGCAAGAGCAAATGTACCCACGCCCGCTTCATAAAACTCATTTGCCAGTTGAATACTTTTCCAGGCTTCTTTGAATCCTTCCTCCTGTTCAGTTCTGAACGCGCTTTTTTTTATTTTCAGGTCATCAGAAGGACTTTGCTGGGCAAAGGCTTTTCCAGAGAGCAGACACATCAACACCAGGATACTAACAATGCGGAAATTCATGTCTTAGGTATTAGTTTCATTTGCATTCTTTGACATAATTCTGAGCTTCTTCTATTCCCAGCTCGAGGGCTTTAGACCAGTCGGAGCAGGCCCCTTCAAGATCACCTGTAAGTTCCCTTACCAGGCCGCGGTTCAGGTAAGCGCGGGCAAAGTTCTGATCGTCGGTGATGATCTTATCGAAGATATCTATGGCAGCTGTATAATCGGTTTGTTTGGCCAATACACTACCCTTGTTGTTCATGGCCTGGAGGTAATCTTCATTAACCATAATGGCCTGGTCGAAATCACTCAGGGCAGCCTCCATGTCGCCCATGAAATATTCGGCACTTCCCCTGTTATTCCAGGCTACATAAAAATCGGGGTCGAGATTAATGGCGACAGTGTAATCTTCAATGGCGCCACCATAATCGCCAAGGATAATTTTTACGCTTCCCATATTGTTAAAAGCCACCGGGAAATTGTGTTTGTAATTGGTAGCCATGCGGTAATCGTAGAGGGCGCCCTGCATATCACCGAGCAGGCGTTTGGCTGTAGCCCGGTTATGGTAGGCTAATGCATAGTCATTTTTCCGGTTTATGGCCTCAGTAAAATCGGCGATAGCACCCGTGTAATCATCCGCCACCAGTTTACAAAGTCCCCTGTAGTACCAGGCCTGGGGTTGGGTATATCC
>DASQZK010000309.1:0-5579 GCA_035638735.1 Bacteroidales bacterium | reverse complement strand
GTCTGGTATCCATTCTGCCTGAGAATCTTAGGAAAACTTTCCTGGTCCCAGTTGAAAGGCTGGACGTTATCTACTTTCCCATTCACGAAACTGTGTTTACCGGTGAGCATGACTGCCCGGCTGGGTGCACAAAGTGAATTGGTGACAAAGCCCCGGGTGAAGATCGCACCTTCTTTTGCCAGGCGGTCAATATTCGGCGTATTGTTCAGCCCATAACCATAGGCACTGATAGCCTGGTAACCATGGTCGTCACTCATAATATAAATGATATTAGGGTGGTTCTGATCCTGTTTCGGTGCATGGCTGGAACATGAAACCGCTGCCGTACCGACTGTCAGGAGAGCCAGTGCTTTTGAAATGTTAGAAGTCATTGGTACTTAAGTTTTAAGAAAACCGGTTAATGATATGAGTACCTCAAATATAGGGAAAATGAAATAAAAAATGACAGATCCGTAGTATTTGCCATCCCGTAAACCAGCTACAAACCAGTATATATCGTGCTCGATGGCCTGGATATGTATCCGGTAATGAAATGAAAGCTGAAGTAAAACAAGCGGCAGTTTAAACGAAATGAGCCCCGGCTACATTATTTGTAAGGGTTAAATACGGGCAGGTGAAACCCATAAAAAAACCGGATGCTCACTAAGGACATCCGGTCAGTTTTTTTGGGTGGAAGATGGGGCTCGAACCCACGACCTCTGGAACCACAATCCAGCGCTCTGACCTACTGAGCTACATCCACCATTTGGGCTTGCAAATTTACATAAATTTTTATTCCATGATAATATCTGCGAAAAAAAATTTATGTTGACTTCAATTTATTCAGATACTGCCTCACCGATTCGGCATACCACTGGATAATTAGTGAATTATATGAATTCCCGTAAATCTTTATTTTTCGTCCTTTCCGGGCCAGGTCATCCTTAAAATATTTCGTGATCTCATTGTAATACAGGTCGTCGTAACGATTGACAAACAGACGCTTGAACCATTCAGGCATAAACGCCTTTATCCTGTTCTTGAGTTTTGCACGGCGGATAACCTGTTCATCGGCCTGGAGTTCATGATCGAAATTGACATCCCATGCCTGGAAAATTTCATTGGTGAGAATATCGTCGTAGAGATATTTATTGACTTTAGCATGTAGGGGCAGTCTTCGGAAGAAATCGACAATCTCATTATCACAAAAAGCCAGCCTGAATTCATAACCGAAATGAAGATAGGTAGCGGTTGAATTATTTATAAACTTAGCGTAACGTTCTTTAAAATCGTAGTCTTCGTGAATGGAATAGGCCAGGTCCGATTCCTTCCTGAATTTTTCAAGCAGGCGTTTTTCAATCCGGTTTTTAATACCCGGCACGTCTTTTCTCCGGGGTGGTTTGAAGGTATACTTCACATTATAAATACGCTCGGCAATTTGCCCCATCGATTCTTCCAGGCTGAGGTTACCATGTTTGTTGAGCATACCACCGGCCAAAAAATCACCGTAAAGTCCCGGCACAAAAATACTGTTGGAAGGAATCCGGTTTTCCATTTTCAACTGGTTGACGGCAAAAAATTCCTGCATGTAAAACATGGAGCACATCCTTCCGCCTGTTTTGACGTATTGGGAAAAATTATCATCGTATGGAAAATCCTTTATCAGTTCTTTTGTGTATTCGATGAAAATCCATGGAAAACCAAGTTTTTGAGCTACGCTTTGGGAAATTTTCACTTCAGGATTTCCTTTCCTGCCGTAGGTAAAGCATATCACGTTATCATACTCATATTGCCTGAGCATGGCAGCGATAAAACGGGAATCGTAACCGCCACTAAGAGGCAGAACGACAGGGCGGCCCTGGAGGCTGGCAATAAACCTGGGGAAGGCTTTGGAGAACACCATGCGGGCTTCATCGCGCAGTTCCCGGTATGGTTCTTCCCTCACGGCATGGCACCTGTACGAATAGTAGAAGCGTGCATCAAGGCTGTCCTCTTTAAACCTGATCATCTCCCCTGCCTGTATCTGTCTTATTCCTTCAACGAGTGTATTATTGCCGGTAACGTAACCTGTTGCCAAAAATTCAGTCATGGAAGGATTGTCGATGTGCCCCTTTTCCGAGTAGCCGGCAAGGTAATAGGGATCATCGGAGATAATCCACTCACCTTTATTGCGGATATAAAACAGGGGAAAGGTTCTGAAAGGGTCGGTAGCGGCATACCATTCGCCATTCAGCTCGACGATAACACTGAACAAGCCATTGGCATAGCATACCCGTTCTTCAAAATCGTACCACGATTCAACACCTTCGAAATAGCTGATAAGGTCTTCGCCCGTGTACAGCTTATCTGAACGGTCGAAGAGATAACCCCTGGCATGGATATTAGCGGTTTCAATCCACGCAAACCCGGTCTTTTTATGAAGGAAGACTTTTTTCATCCAGGATCTCATTAATCAGGCTATGGTATTTGTCTCTGATAACGGTAATAGTATAGTTTTCGACCACATCCTCCCTGATCTTATCAGGATCATATTTTTCATAATTATCGTAAATTGACGTCATGGCTTCGGTCAGTTTCCCGACATCGTCGGGTTCAACAAGGATACCGTCAATATCTTTAACGATAAACTCGGGTCCGCCCGAATAGGTCGAAATGACAGGACAACCTGTTGACATGGCTTCAATGAGCACCACGCCGAAAGCTTCAAACCGGCTTGGCAGGATGAAGAGGTTTGCCATCTGCATTTCCCGTTTGACTTCCTCGCGCGGCACATAGCCGTGCAGGGTTACCCTGTCGGCGACACCAAAGCGCCGCGCCAGCTGTTTAAGCTTACGGTATTTGCCGCCTCTTCCTCCAATCCGGAGAAAGAACTCGCCCTCGTGGTTTTCCACGAAACGTGAAAACGCCTGTATAAGAATATCAAAGCCTTTAACATCTTCGAGTATCCCCGTGCCGAGAAAGATAAACGGGTCTTTCTGACGCCTGACCGGCGGCGGTACAAAGAAATTCGTATCGATAAGATTCGGGATGGTGGAAATCTTATTCCTGATACCGGGGGAAATACTTATCAGCTGACTGTCGATAGCCTGGCTCACCGTAATAATACGATCGGCATGGGCCAGGCTGCTTCTGATATAAGGAAAATACCATTCCCTGATCATTTTCTGTGTGGCTTCAATATCGCGTGCAAAACGGCTCCGGTGTTCAACGACAATATAGGGTATCTGGAACTCCTGCTTGATACGCGAAGCAACATAACCGGCCCAGATGGTGCTGTGGGCAATAATGATATCGGGCTTGCCATAGGTATCCACATACTCCTGGAACATCCGCAGATACTTATTCACCCAGCCAATCACATTCTTCTTTTCCATCTTCGGCCAGCGCAGGTAACCCGACCTGATCACCTTCAGGGGTCCTTCGATATTTACCGTTGTGGACATGGAGTTTAATATCTGGCTGAAGGTGTGACTGGAGAGTCCGAGCACCCTGTTAACCAATACCTCAACTTTAAACTCACCATGGTGAAGTGCCTCTGCATGATCCTTAAAAAATCCTCCCCCGTCGGGCAAATACCACGAAGGCAAAATCAATATTTTCGTTTTGTTCTTCAACGCTCTGAGGGTTTTAAATATGACAATTCCTGTTCAAACAACAATCATAATCCGATTTACGTCCACCGGAGAACACCTGGCACCGCGAACAGCTTGTCAGGTATCCGGCTCACCGGTACCAGACGGTCCGGCACCATTAACCTGAAGAGGCATCCCCGGACCTTTGCGTTTGTCGGCCCGGACCGACAAAGATATATACCAAAACAGATTATACGACACAATGAAGAAACTTATTCCACTGAATAAGATAAGTGCAAGATAAACATCGCCTTCAAATACACCAATTCCGAGGGCGGCGACCCTGAAAACAAATTTAAGAATATCCAGCCACATAGCTTTTCTTTGCCGGCTGAGTACATCGGGAAGAAAAGATAAAGGTGCCGAGACGAACACTACCAGCAGCCAGGGCAGTAGTATCTGCATAAACTGCCCTGCCTGCGACCATTCCTTTCCAAAAAAGAAGGAAAAAAGGGAGGGGCCGAAAAAAGCAGCGGCAACGAAGGGCCCGGCAGCAAGCAGGAGTAATCTGGTAACGAGTTTTTTTACATCGGTACTTATTTCCAGACCGCTATTATATTTCTCAATAATCCGTTGGGAAAACACCTGGGTGAAAGAACTCGTCAGTAGATTTGCCGGCCTGTTTATCATCATAAAACCCAGTGAATACAAGCCTGTAACCGTTGAGCCGAAGTAAGAACTCAAAACGAATACCGGGAGGTTGGTAGAGAAATTATTGATCACATAATGAACCATATTATACCTCGGAAATAGCCTGTATTCGTATGCAAGCCGGCGCATTTCGGAGCGTTTCACACCGGTAAAATGGTGCTTTTGTTTGCGCCAAATTCCGGTCACAAACCATAGCGTACCGGTAACCTGTCCGGCCAGGGCTCCGGCGATAAGTCCGCCACCCGCAGAAATAGCTTTGGCTGTCGACAACTTGATGCCCGAATTTACAACTGACTGCCCGAGATTGGCCCGGGCAATACGCCGGTATATCTTCTTGCGGTTAGACCAGTATGATGAGATCTGGAGAACAGAAACCAGCAGTGTTGATGCCGGCACAAAATACAGCCAGTGTTCAATAGCTTGATTGCCAAACCATTGAGCTATATTGTGATGAAAGATCGCTACAAAGACGATAAGCAGCAGGCTGAACACGATGGCCAGTGAGGCCGACAACAGCGACAAGGCAGCACCATCGCTGTCCTTCCTTGGAATCATCACAGCCAGCTCGTATTTGCCCGTGGCAACCATCGTCGTAATGGTGGTGATGCTCATGTACAGGGCAAAAAGACCAAAATCATCCGGACTGTAGAGCCTGGAAAGAACCGGGTAGATCAGGATGGAAATACCCTGTGCAACAGAGGTGGCAGATACCAGTGTGAATACATTGTTCAGGAATTCACTCCTGCGAAACCGGTCGAGGTTAAATGTCATATCGGTACGTCAAAACAATACAAAGGAACAAAATAATAGCCATTACAGGTCAAAATTGCAGGAGAAATCCCCCCGGCCTGACATGAAGATAGCAATACCGTCTTTGGCATATCCTTTGACATGTTTTGTTTTCGCGAAATCGTGTATATTTGAAACCTTTATTTAGGAGAGAAAAATGAATCTTAACAGATCTTCAAATCCGGTCCTGAGCGAGAATATCTTCAGGAAATCAGGTGTGGCTGCAGACAGCAGCCAGGTCATGACGGTCAAGGGTACTGTCAATAAAATTTTTATTATGTTGTTGCTGGTGGTCCTGGGTGCAGGATATACCTGGAAATTCATGCAGGCAGGTAACGTTTCGACCATGACCACTTATCTTTGGGTAGGCGCTATCGGTGGTTTTATCACCGCGCTCGTCACGGTTTTCAAGCCCCACTGGTCGCCGGTGTCGGCCCCGATATATGCGGTACTGGAAGGACTTTTCCTGGGAGGCATTTCGGCCTTCTTCAATGCTCAGCCCCAGTTTCACAATATCGTCCTCAATGC
>DASQZK010000308.1:0-2879 GCA_035638735.1 Bacteroidales bacterium | reverse complement strand
CATACAGACTATTGGGTCAACAAGCGAGCATTATTAATTTGCACAAACTGTAAGGATGAGCTTTCTCTTACAGCAGGGACAATATTTCATAGAAGCAAATTACCTTTAACAACTATTTTCAGGGCTTTGTGGTGGATGGTTGCCCAAAAGAACGGTGTAAGTGCACTTGGTCTCCAAAGGATATTAGGGCTTGGAAGTTACAGAACAGCATGGACATGGCTTCATAAATTTAGGCGTTTAATGGTATTTCCTGGAAGAGATAGATTGTCAGGATATATTGAAGTTGATGAGACATTGGTAGGTGGCAAAAAAACCGGAAAACGAGGAAGAGGTGCTGAAGGAAAATCATTGGTTGTGATGGCCATTGAATTGATGAACAAAGGAACTGGACGGGTTAGAATGTCAGTAATACCAGATGCCACAAAAAGATCCTTGACAAAATTTATTAAAGAAAACATCGCAGAAAGAAGTACTCTAATTACAGATGGTTGGAAGGGATACACCGGTATTTCAGAAAATGGATACCATCATGTTATTGAAGATAATACTAAAATGTTAGATGGTCGCGAAGTCTTGCCAAATGTACACCGGGTAGCTTCCTTGCTTAAAAGATGGCTCTTGGGAACTCATCAAAATTACATTAGCGAACAATATTTATCATATTATTTGGATGAGTATACATTTAGACATAATAGAAGAAAATCACATAGCAGGGGACTACTTTTCCAAAGATTAATTGAACAAGCTGTTATTCACGTACCTGTTGAATATAAGTCGATTAATCGTATGTGACAAGTGCATACCCCAAAAAGGTTAATATCTATAACCATGGATGTCTGCTATATGGGGGAAGAGAGATGCCACGAATTCACGAATAAATAGCAGGATAGGAAAACCGTTGAAAGGGATAGGCTTTTCAGATGGTTTAAATCGGTAATTGATGGTGTCTGCAAAAATTAGGAAGAGAGATGCCACTAATGCACAAATGATTAGCAGGACAGGTAAACCCCGAAAGTGGATATGCTTGTAAAAAGGTTAATATCTATAACCATGGATGTCTACTATATGGGGGAAGAGAGATGCCACGAATTCACGAATGATTAGCAGGACAGGTAAACACCGAAGGGGTTGAAAAAACAGTAGCCTGGGGTGACAACCCAGGGTTAGAATAAGGCACTTCATATTTTATCGTTGCATAACAATGCGTAATATGCCTATTGTATTTAGATACAGGTGATTGCCGTATTCTGATAGGTGAAGCAGATAATCAATGTATAACTACCTCACCTCTAAAAATGTAACCTGGTAGATTTTCGGCCAGTACTTCCCGGTGACGAAGATCCGGTTATTCTTTTTATCGTAGGCGATCCCGTTAAAATAGTCGATGCCGGGATGCCGGTCTTCAGGTTTCAGAATACCGCTCATATCGATCTTGCCTAATACCTTCCCCGTATCCGGATCAATAATCACGATCTCGTTAGTGGTATACCGGTTGGCATACAGTTTACCGTTGATAAGCTCCAGTTCATTCAGCAGGTCAACCTCACCTTCATTGTCGAAGACCTGGATTTTTTTCTCGACGCTGAAATAAGTGGTATCCATGTAATAGATGATGTTTGTACCATCGCTCATCAGGATATTTTTCCCGTTATTGCAAAGTCCCCAACCCTCTTTATTCTGGTAATATATTTTTTTTATGATTTCGAAATTCTCTGCATTATAGACAAAGCCGACCTGCGATTTATAGGTGATCTGGTATATTTTCCCGTTCAGGTATGTTATACCTTCACCGAATATATTACTGGGCAGGTTCCTGAATTTCAATATCTCACCGGTTTCAAGGTCTTCTTTCCTGAGCGATGATTCACCATAATTGCCGGTGCCTTCATACAGATAACCGTTAACATATTCCAGGCCCTGAGTGTAAGCCTTGGTATCGTGAGGATATTCATTTATAACCCGGTAGGAGTATTTCGCCGGAACGATATCCGATACTACCTTAACGGGGACCGATGCCGATACCGACTTACCGCCTTCCAGAAACGCACGTGCCCTGACGAAGGTACTGGCCGGATTGACATTTTCTATCTTAAGATCGGCAGACATATCCTGCTGCAAAACGGCCAGCTTGTCCGGTCCCAGGAACACCTGCACCGAATCGATGGTTGCTTTCCCGGTTATATTCATATTAAAAGCAAATGTTTTCCCCGGTTTTATAACCTGGTTGGATACGGGTGATCCGATTTTCAGTCGGACTGCCGGCTGTTCAGGCACAGGCTTAGTATGCTCTGTAGATTGTCCATTCCCGGACTTATCGTTGGAGCAGGATTGAATAGCAAAAAATGCACTGATAACAGCGGTGATAATGAACTTATAATGCATCAGGAAAATAATTTTTTCAACCAGTTTAACCCTGTTCCACGGCCATGCGGCAGGTTACCGAGTTCCTGCTCAAAAGTCGGATTTTCATCGGGATTAAGCATGTGCCATATCTCTCCCCAGCCAGGGAAACCGCCCACATTGCGATCGTCAATGAAAATATCAGCTTGTATTTTCCGGCTCATGGTAATCTCATCGAATTGTTCTTCAGGGTAACTTTTATTAACCGCATAGAATTCGACACCATGTTCCTGGCAGAACGCGACAGCTTCTTCGAGTTCCTTACCCGACCTGAAGGTCCAGAGTATCAATTGATGCCTCTTTTTCTGCAGGGATCGCAGGGTTTCAAAGGCGAACAACTTCTCTTTCCCTATGTCAGGATAGCGATGTTCTACAATGGTACCGTCAAAGTCAACAGCTATGATCATGATATTATGAGGTCATTTGTTAAAAAACAATTGAGAGAAAACAGTCCATTACCTTGAAACGGGAGTAAGGAC
>DASQZK010000307.1:0-9645 GCA_035638735.1 Bacteroidales bacterium | reverse complement strand
TTTACTACCTCCAGTATGCCGGTCCGGGTACTGAATTTAAAAGTTATTCCGACGGTGTTTACACCTCAAGAAATCCCCTGGGACCCTTTGAAGTTACCCCGCTCAACCCCTTTTCCTATAAACCTGAAGGTTTCGCTGCAGGAGCTGGTCACGGAAGTACCTTCAAAGATGTCTTTGGCAATTACTGGCATATTGCCACGTCAACCATCTCGGTAAAACACATGTTTGAAAGAAGACTGGGATTGTACCCCGCCTTTTTCGATAATGAGGGCGTACTCCACACCAATACACAATTTGGAGACTACCCCATTATCATACCGCATGAAAAAATTGAAGACGGGAACGATATTTTCCCTGGCTGGATGCTTCTCTCCTATCACAAGCAAACGGTTGTGTCTTCATCTCTCGAAGCCCACCCACCGTCAGCCATGACAGATGAAAACATCAGGACATGGTGGTCCGCTGAATCGGGTAATAAAGGTGAATGGGCCTCACTCGACCTGGGCGATAAATATAAAGTCAGGGCTGTCCAGGTAAATTTCGCCGATCAGGATACCAGGTTGTTCGGTAGAACAGACAGCCTGTATTACAGGTATATTGTTGAAGCCTCCTCCGATAATAAAACCTGGACAATGATGGCCGACAATTCCACCAATACGGATGACCGTTCACATGCTTACACACAGCTCAAAAAACCATCACGGTGCCGATATGTGAGGATAACAAACCTTGGTGTGCCGGGAGGAAAATTTGCTCTTTCCGGTTTTCGAGTATTCGGTGACGGAGAAGGCCCCAAACCAGCTGCGGTTCATAACGTAACCGTTAGCAGAGGTCCGCAAAACATGCGGACGGCCCGTCTGTCCTGGGATAAAGTGAAGAATGCTACAGGTTACAACATCAGCTATGGTACGGACAAAAATAAGCTTTACCTGAATTACACGGTATATGCCGACACAGCAGCAACCATCAACAGCCTGGATGTTGACAAGTCATATTTCTTCGCCATCAAAAGTTTTAACGAAAACGGCGTTTCCAACTAACAAAGCTGTACAAAACCCGGAAAGTTCCGGACACCACTTTTCCAACTCTGATCTAAAAAAGCCATTACCAAGTGCTTACCGGAAATGATCCGTCTTCTTAAACCGTGAAACCGGTGCTGACTTCTTTTTCGAATCATAGTCAAAATACTGTAATGGACCTTTGAAATAACCGGTTACTTCAAAGCCGCTCTCATCCACACAGTCTACCTTTAGTTCGTAAGTATTCCCTTCTTTACTAACCTCCAGGGTCCCGGACACTATCTCTGTCCAGTAATTATTATCCTTTTCATCGTCCCAGGCCAGGGAATAACTGGCTATATCGAATGTCCCTGGTTTAAATGTCCCGTCGGAGGCGTCGAAGGAATATGATATTTCGTCGAGAGTATGACCGGCAGTAGTCAGAATTTCAAAATAGAGAACCTGGCCCGTGCCATAAACATTCAGGTATCCCTTTTCACTGGTTTCTAATCTCAGACCAGTTGAAAATAAGGCCAAATCCACGTTGTATCCTTCATATTCCCAATCATCGGTGGTATCGGTATCCATACCATAATTCTCAAGTGATCCGGCAGAGATCGGGTACGATTTGTCCTTAACTTTAAAATAGTTCTTTGCAGAGGAATTTTTGTCATCATCTTTGCTACATGACAAACACATAGCTGAGACAAAAAATACACTCGCAAACATTCCGGTTAAACTTTTCATGTTGATGATAATATTAGGTTAAACAATAGAATTGAAACCAAATCTTTAAACCGGGTCCGTGAATAACTTTCACAACCGAAACCCTGCAACAGCTATAGTATTACAGGCGTCATTTACTTCCTGAACCGCTATTCAGAAACCAGGTTGATCTTTGGGAAAGCAAATCATTCACAGAAGGCTGGTAACAGCCATTATGAACATCTCAGGGGGTGGGCATTTCTGCCAACTCAGTGTAGCAACAGGTTTGCATAACTCTAAGGTATGTTAATATAACAATTTGATTGAAAAAGGGTTAAACAGAATTCCGTTTTTTTACGATGGCATATTCCCATTTCGGTTCCTGAAAGAACATTCCCGGCAACTGGATTGTTAGCTTTCAAAAGCCAGATATGGAAATAAACCTGAAAATCATCCTTGCAAGCACCCGACCGGGCAGAAAGGGACCTGCCATTGCAGAATGGATATATGAATTAGCCGCCAAACGGAATGAATTCAAAACTGAGTTAATCGACCTGGAAGAGGTTAACCTGCCTTTCCTCGATGAGCCAAAACATCCCCGGTACAAGGATTATACAAAAGAACATACCAGGAGATGGAGTAAGATCATTGACGCCGCTGATGCTTTCATCTTTGTCACACCGGAATACAACCACGGTTATCCTGCATCGCTGAAAAATGCCCTCGATTTTCTTTTTCTTGAATGGAACTATAAACCGGCCGGCTTTGTCAGCTATGGAGGTGTTGCCGGAGGCACTCGCTCCGTGCAGCAACTGAAACAGGTTATTACAGCACAGAAAATGATGCCGGTAACCGAAGCGGTTCACATCCCTTTTTTTGTTAAGTTGATCAACAGTGAAGGCCGGTTTCTGCCGGAAGAAGGTTTCGATACCTCTGCCGGGGTTATGTTGGATGAACTGGCAAAATGGGCAGAAACATTGCGTCAGCTCCGCGAATAAACATAAGCATTTGTTCATGCCCGGTTAGCGATTCGTGTTTTCCAGGGCGGATTTCCGCTCAAAGATAACGGTGACAGTATTAAAACTGAACGCTGGTAAAACCTTTGAGGTGCATTAAACCACGCAACAAATTTCATAACCGGTAAAAAAACTGAACGCCAGGAATGTACAACATGAGAGTATCGTCTTAGGATGAACCGGGATCCCACCCCCGCCAGCACACCGTCCGTCCCTTCATCGCTTTAGCCCGAAAATCTCGCTGTCCGTTTTCGAACATTTTGACGAAAATTTTTCACTCAATCTGAAACCATTGATATTATTGCTTTCTGTGAAAGGTTACTTTATGTATAATCTATGTGATGTAATCACTTTGGCGATAGCTCTGCCAATAGAAAAAAAATGGTTCTGACACAAATAAAAGGTATCCAACACATCACTACTGTGCCGTAAAAAAAGATCATACTTAAAACACCAATCGTTGCTTTATACGGTGCCGTGGCCGCCAACCGAACAACCACAGGCAGTGAGCTCATAGCCCACCCCGTTTTGACGGGGAACAACATTGATATAATAATGATGTGAATAAAAAAAGTAAATGCCCGTCCGGCCTTTAGGATAAGATGATGTAAGGTATTGGGATGTTCTCTCTCCTGCAAAGCTGATTTATTAACTCTGGATATACAAGAAAGGTGAAATTTTAACCGGTCAACAGTGCCAATAAACAGATATGGGATCTTCCTGCAAAATGGCGAACGTCTCCGGTTAAAGATTCAGACTTTGATACACGTTATTTTCCAATCCGGATTTTAGCTATTCCCGGTTCCAGACCTTCAGCCGTTGCCGATAGTTCAATAGTTCCCTTTGAGTTATCTGAACGGATCACCGCCAGGCACAACCCGTTAAAGGCATGCCTTTGCATAGCCATGAAGGATTCATGACTGGTCTGGTCACCATTGCCAACAGCAGCCATGGCCCCCGGTCCTGAAATGGTAAATTCAACAAGGTTATCGGCATGTGGCACGAGGTTCCCGTGGGCATCTTCAATTCTCACTTTCACGAATGACAATTCATTGTCGCTGTTACTAATGACATCTTTATCAGGTATTAAAATAATGCGTGCGGACTCACCGGCAGTTCTGACAGTATCGGTCATGACCTGCGCTCCATCTTTATAGCCCATGCACACGAGTTCACCGGGCGACCAGGTTTCCCTCCACTCCAGGTGCATTTGTCCCTTCTCTTTGCTGCGGGTTCCAAGAGGCTTCCCGTTCAGGAATAATGACGCGCTGTCGCAATTCGTATAAGCCCATACGTCCACGGTATCACCTTCGGACCAATTCCAGTGGGGAAAAAGGTGGAGTACAGGTTCGCCGGTCCATTCACTTTTATAAAGATAGAATGCATCTTTTGGGAACCCACACAGGTCGAGAATACCGAAATATGAACTTCGCGAAGGCCAGCCATAGGGTGTCGGCTCACCAAGATAATCGAAACCCGTCCATACATACATCCCCGAAAGGAAATCGTATTTCTCAATTACTTTAAGTGTTTCTTCATGTGTCGATCCCCATGGCGTACTGCAGTTATCGTACGAAGAGCACGTATTGCCAGGGTTTCCGAAAGCAAAGGGTTTATCCCACCTAACCGGCCAGCGGCGGATGCTGTCCGAAGGCATGTCGTAATGCCCCCTGGTTGCCAGTGCTGAAGTTGTTTCTGTGGCAATGAATTTCTGTCCCGGGAATGTCTCGGGGAATTCGGGAAACTGGTCCTGGTGGTAATTATACCCTACGAGGTCGAGCTGTCCCGATCGGATAATAAAGTTCGAGGGGTCCGGGAAATTGCATGCCGAAGTTATGGGACGTGTCGTATCAAGGTCTCTGACTATTCCGGCCAGTTCTGTGGCAATAGGGATGCCGGTACTATCCCATTGCTCAAGAATCTCGTTCCCGATGCTCCAAATAAAAACGGAAGGATGGTTCCGGTCCCTTTTAATGAAATCGGACAGGTCTTTTTTATGCCACTTGTCCCAGTACAAATGATAATCGTACTTCGTTTTCCCTTTGGCCCACATATCGAAAGCTTCGTCCATGACCAGGAAACCTTTTTCATCGCACAGGTCCAGGAGTTCAGGCGCAGGGGGGTTGTGCGATGTACGGATACTGTTGCAACCCATTTCCTTTAAGATATCGAGTTGACGGGCCAGGGCACTTTCATTGACGGCCGTGCCCAGGGGGCCAAGATCGTGATGGTTACAAACACCCCGTATCTTCAGGTGTTTTCCATTCAGTGAAAAACCCTTTTCAGGATCAAAATCAAAATGCCGGATACCAAATTTTGTGGAATAGTTGTCCCTTTTACGGTTATGGTAGGTCACTTCAGATACAAGAGTGTACAGGTAAGGATCATCGACAGACCATAGTTCCGGATTTTTCACTTCCAGGTTCTGTGAAAAATCCAGTACTGTATCATCTGGAATGACATTTTCCGTTGCCGTCTCAGCGATTTTACGTCCCCCGGCATCATAAACCAGGGTCTTCAATACGACCTTCTCACTGTCGGAAGTGGTGTTTAATACCCTGGTATCGACTGTCAACCTGGCCAGATTCGTCGTTACTTCGGTGGCTCTCACAAAAGTACCCCATTGATCCACACTCACCGGGTCGGTAAACAGCAATTTCACATTCCTGTAAATTCCCGAACCCGAATACCACCTGGAATTTGGTTGTTTTGAATTATCGGCCTTCACCGCGATAACATTGACTGTATCACCATAGTGTAACCACGGGGTCATATCGTACCTGAATGATGAATATCCGTAAGGCCTCACACCGAGTGAATGGCCATTGATCCATACTTCACTGTTTTGGTATACACCTCCAAATTCAATGTACGCCCGTTTGGTATCTTTGTCCTTATCCACCGTGAAATTTTTGCGGTACCAGCCGATACCTCCGGGAAGAGCACCACCTCCAATACCTGCGGGATTATCCGGGCTGAATGACCCTTCAATACTCCAGTCATGGGGCAGATCGAGCACACGCCAGCCTGAATCATCGTAACCCGGCCGGTAAGCATCATCGGAGGCATCCAGGCTGAAACTCCAGTTATCGTTAAAATTCATTTCCTGACGATCCAGGCGGGCCGCATTTTGACAACCGGTCAACAATAAAGTCAACGAAAACACCAAACTCGTTAACATGAAAAAAAAGTAGCGGGTATGCATAGTTGTAGTATTGAGAAAAAGAAATAAGGAATTATACTTTTGCTTAAATCTATGAAATGTTTTGATTACAGGCAACCTGTGTGTAAAAAATACACATAGAATGTATATTTTTTACACACTGAACATACTGAAGGCGTGTTCCTGTCGATAGAAGAAAAGGAAGGAGTATCAATTTTCTGACGATAGAAGAAACGCTGTCGATATTGATTATGATCGTGTTATTTTTCTGAAGGGGGCTGTAATTAATTCCGGTGTTGCTTTTCATTCGACAAACTTTTCAGGACAAAGTCTCATTTTTTACTACATTTATTGCATCAAAAAAATCCTACATCATGAAACATCTCCTGTATTTTCTTCTTATCACGGCATTATTTGTTACATCTTGCTCATCCGGCAATAGCAAATGGTCTGTCGACTCTCCTTCCGGTAACCTCCAAATCACGGTCTTCCAAACCGGGCGGGGCGATTCGACAAGGATCGTTTACAGCGTAGATTATCTGAAAGGGGACAGCTCCAAACAAGCTGTTTTACCCTCGCCGATGGGCATAACACGCAGTGACGGCAATTTCGTTTACGGCCTGGAATATATGGGTAATACCGGTGTTGAGTCAAAGACTGAAGATTACCGGATGATTGTTGGCAAACGACTTGAGAACCATGTAAAATACAACAGCCTTACCCTGTCTTTTGAAAACAGGAATGGAAAAAAAATGGATATCCTTTTACGGGCATACGATGCCGGTGTCGCTTTCAGCTATTCGTTTCCTGAAGAAGCTGGCCAGGAGGTAACCATCACCGGTGAAAACACCGGGTTTTATGTCAATCCGGACGGCAAAGCCTGGATACAACCATACGACACCCTGGGCACCTGGTCGCCGGCATACGAATACGGGTATATTGATGACATGGACATTGGCACACTTCCACCGATGTCAACAGGTTGGGGTTATCCTGCCCTGTTCCACACCTCGGGTCTGTGGATGTTGATCTCGGAAGCAGGACTTTACGACTATTGCGGCACTCATCTCTCGGCCGATTGTGCCGGTGGTAAATACAAGCTTCGTTTTCCCGGTGAATGGGAAAATTATGGGTATGGCCAGATCGACCCGAAAGTAAGTCTCCCTTACCAGACGCCCTGGCGGTTCATCCTGCTTGGTGAAACCCTTAAACCCATTGTAGAGTCAAACCTGGTAAACAACCTTGCTAAACCTTCGGTTATGGTTGATACCGGCTGGATCAAGCCCGGCAAATCATCATGGAGCTGGTGGTCGGATCATACCAGCGGTAGGAATTATAAGAAACTCAAAGAATTCGTCGATTTCTCGGCACGCATGGGCTGGAAATATTCACTGGTCGATGCCGACTGGAACCTCATGGAAGGCGGTACTTTAGAAGAACTGGCGGAATATGCCAAAAGCAAAGGAGTGGGACTCACCATCTGGTACAACAGCGGAGGTCCGCACACCAAAGTGATGGACGCCGGTCCCAGGGATCTCATGTTCGATCCCGTCATCCGTGACAAAGAGATGCAGCGCATCAGCAAGATGGGCATCAAGGGTATAAAGGTCGATTTTTTCCAGGGTGAAAAGCCTGTCATTATGAAGCTCTACCAGGATATTGCCCGTGATGCCGCCAAATACCATCTTCTTCTCGACACTCACGGCTGCACCATCCCGCGCGGCTGGACAAGAACCTATCCGAACTATGTGACCATGGAAGGTGTGCGCGGAGCGGAGCTCTACGGATACTGGAAATTCCCTGAAGAAGCACTTAGACTCAACACCACCTACCCCTTTACAAGAAACGTACTCGGGCCCATGGACTATACACCGGTGACTTTCTCCGACTACAGCCCGGAAACGAAGCACCTGACTACCAATGCACACGAACTGGCTCTTTCGGTTGTATTCGAAAGCGGTATCCAGCATTTTGCCGACAAATGGGAAAGTTATGAAGCACAGCCCGAAGCCGTAATTGACTTCCTGAAAACCGTCCCGGTAACCTGGGATGATACCAAATTCATTGACGGATACCCGGGAAAATTTGCCGTTCTGGCCCGCAAAAAAGGAGATATTTGGTATGTAGCCGGTAATACCGGGGAAGAACAAGGGCGCAAGGTAACATTCATCCCAGACTTCCTTGACAACGGGAACTACAGCGTACAGATTTTTAAAGACGGAAACACGACCCGGACTTTTAGTATTGATACCATCGCTTATGCCACAGGTGATGATCTGACCGTCGACATGGCCAGGTACGGTGGGTTCACCATGGTATTTACAAAAAAGTGATTATTCATGCCGGGGGTCTACTGCGTTTCGACTGGTGTTTCCGGGCTAAGCCTGGCTCCGAAATCATCCCGGATAACATTTTGGCCGCCTGATTTCAGGTTGACATAATCGACCGAACCATTGCCATAAAACCGGTAAATGATCCCCTTCAGGTTTCCCATGGGTTCGGTGTATGACTCGGTATGGATCAGTTCACCCTGGAAATAGATTTTTGCTACCATCCCCGAAATATCGATTCTGATGTCGCGCCAGTCGGATACATCACGGGCGAATTCTGACAGGTCATCAAAGCGGCCGTAGAATTTCTTTTCCCCCACGTAGAACCTGACGTAGCGGAAACATCCCGGCTCCAGGAACCGCAATACAAAATCGTGGTTCTCCCCTTTCATGATGATCTCGATATCGTAACACAGTTTTCCTCCTTCTTCCGGATTATTCTTAGCAATGGTCTCGAGTGATACCTGGTCAATATTGGTTTTAAATTCATCGAAATACCTGTATTCAACATAATAATCGCCGTTTCGCTTATAGCCCAGACCTCCCAGCTCTTCCGGTGTTACGTATAACCGGCCTTTCTCCCTTATGATCCCCTGGTCATTGAAGGGAACAAAGGCTGTGGAAGTGTCGTTTGGTGAAACGCCTCCCTGCCAACCATCGGTGAGAATATGGACAAATGTGTGCGCGAGCAGTTTGTTATGCATTTTTACCGTAACATGGGCATAATCACCCGCACGATAAAATTCCGTGATAAGCTTCCTGTCGGGCGACAGGAAATATTCCTCACTATTCCCGAAATCCACAATGACACTGTCTTTAACCGGTATAAGATCATAGTTGAATAAGGCCGTATAGGGCAATTTGCCAACCGGATTTTCGCATAAGAAGCTCTTTAAAGGGTTCCGTTGATTTTTGGGCATGATGACATCACGCAGAAAAAGAAATCCGACAAAAAAGACGAAGGTGACTGATGCGGCAATAAGCCAGGCACGACGCTTGCCGTGACCATCTCCTTCCTGATTGGCCTCTCCGTTTGCATCATCTGCTTTTAGGTTTAGCCGGTTCTCGCGTTTGAATTCCTCCCAGTTGGAGTAGCCCAGGTATTCAGCCAGTATATTCCTGGTATAGGCATGCGGATTGTAAAAATCACTGGGAGCCTTTTTCTTACCGAACATCCGTTTCAGCGTTGACTCACTGATCCTTTTCCCCGTGACTTTTCTGATCTCCTCATTCAGCATCGAGTAATTATAATTCGTCCATGTATCAAGGGGACCCCACCCCGTTTTTTGAACTATTTTTTCGATGGCCAGGATAATAAAAAATTCTTCTTTCATAATGCTGAAATGACTGATAGGTAAAAATATGAAACTTCCGGCAGAATTGTGACCATAAATGACATGAATATGACCTTAGCTGTTTTTCCTTTTATTCAT
>DASQZK010000306.1:0-2101 GCA_035638735.1 Bacteroidales bacterium | reverse complement strand
TGAATTGTGTTTCCTTAAAGCCGTTGGTAAGAATATACAGTTTGTATTTCGGACGGAGATACTCAAGAATATCTCTTGTGTATGGGAAAAGCCGCGTCTTGATAACACTCAGTTCCAGGTAATCGTCGCCGATTTGTTGGGCCATGACCGGATCTCTGACGTCCCTCTCGTTAAGCGTAAGTTCGAAGCGCTTTGACCGCAGAATGTCTTTTTTTAACGTACCATGCCTGTATTGTGCCCATAATTTTTCATTATGCTTGTGGTATGTATCGATAAAGTCGCGGGGATCGCTGAAATGATTCTTCAAAACATATTTTTCGAAAATGTCGCTGAGTGCTTCGTACGAATTACTTTCAAAATCCCAAAGGGTGCGGTCAAGATCGAAAAACAGGTGGCTGTAAGTTTTCAAAGTTTTCTTGTTTAGTGAGCATGCGAAATTATTCATTTTTCATCAAATGTGAAAATGGAGCACTGAAACCCGGGAACCGACAGGAGTAATCGTGGCCATACAATCAGGTTGGTCTCTGTCATTAAAAGGAATTTTAAGGGATGCTCTCCCTGATTTGCCTGTAAAGGAGGCGGGTGCCACCCGTAATACCTATGTACCTCCCTGTTGGTAATCGGTAAAACAGGTACCGGTGAGGTCGATTGAAGGTGTTGAAAGGTGTTGCACAGAAGGGACTCATTCTCCCGGAAGTCACGTATATACACCGGAAACTTTTGTGCCTGGTCCTGAGCGGCCAGTAAAGCAATTAACCGGCTTTTATGTAAAGAGAAAAGAACCGGGAAAAAAATAAGCCTGATTGGAAACCAGGCTATGATAATATAGAATTCAGAATGTGACTGTGAACGGAGCCTTGAAGAAAAAGAAAAGGCAGGAAAAGGAGTCCTTATTTCCTGCCTGACGTGTTATCGCTGTAATATTCATTTTGATTGAAGGGACTCATCATCCAGTTTTCAAGTACCAGATCTTCGTCAATGGCGGAAGAGTTTTCATCATTCAACCAGTCAGTCTGGAACATCCAATCTTCAAATACCATTTCTTCCTCTATAACTTTTTTAGTCTCGCTGAGAATGCTTTCTTTCATGTTCAACCCGGAATCAATGGTTGTTACCCATTTAGTCAGGTCAGTCATCCAGTCTTCCAACTCAATGTCTTCATCAAAAGCCAGTTCATCCGAGGTGTTGTTCGCAAAGGCCAACATGATCTGCTCGGTACTCTTAAAAAGATTGTTGGTGAATTTCTGAATTTCGTAGGTACGAATGGATTTTTGAGCCAGTAAGTTCATGGTGATTAGTCCTGCTGCCAACACAAAAATAATTTTGTGTAACCTGTTTCCGTTGTTCTTCGTTGTTGTTTTCATGGCTTTCGTTTTTTATCATTCTCCGATTCATAGACAATATACGTTTTACACTATCTGTGCCAAATCGTGTAAGTATAAGTAATACAGATGATTAAATGCATAAATCACTTTGTTTTGGAATGTTAAAAGCGAACGCTTATGTAACACGTGGTGTACGGAACCGGACAAATAAAAGACTTACTGGTCTTTTATTTGTCCGGTTCCGGGGATTTAGGAAAGCATACCAGGGGGAGGTGTATGAAGTGCATGTTCACCGGTAGTGCATACACGTCATTGATGCCGGTGAACCGTAGAATGGGTTTGGGATCGATACGATGACAATGTTTCTCCGGCGAGAGTTTTTCGCCCGTGATAATGCTGCATGGAATAGTTATAAGGAAGGGTTTTAGTTGCGACCTTTGACTACGATAACAAATTCACCTTTGGCGCCTTTATCGGCAAATTTAGCCATCACCTCTTGCAGAGGTCCCCTGACGGTCTCTTCATGGATTTTTGTAATTTCTCGGGAGACAGAAACTTCACGGTCCGGGCCGAAAACGTCGATAAACTGTTCCAGGGCTTTGAGCAGTCGATAGGGTGATTCGTAGAACACCATGGTTCTTGACTCATCTTTCAGTTCTTCGAGTCGTTTTTTCCGGCCTTTTTTTTGAGGAAGGAAGCCCTCGAAACAGAAGCGGTCGCATGGATATCCGGAGTTGACAAGGGCAGGAACGAAAGCGGTTGCGCCGGGCAGGGTC
>DASQZK010000305.1:0-5707 GCA_035638735.1 Bacteroidales bacterium | reverse complement strand
TAAGGAGGTATGACTTTATTTTGTAGGCGTAAAACCACTAAATTAATTTGTCATGCCTGATCTTACACATTTACATCCAATGGTTGTGCATTTTCCGATTGCATTGCTTATAATTGGCTTCTTATCGGATGTTGCCGGACTTATTTTTAAGAAGTCATTTTTCACACAAGCCGGCTTTTATTTATTAATTTTAGGTGCGCTTGGAGTCACCGCGGCCTGGTTCAGCGGACAGAATGCCGGGGCCGGCATTTCAGAAGAGGGCCTTCTCAAGCAGGCGCTCGAGACCCACGAAGGCGCTGCCAGACTGACAATATGGCTCGTAATGGCCGCGGCAATAGCCCGCGTAGTTGTCGTACTTTTTAAGAAGTATACCGGCATGCTTAAAGCCGGGGTACTGCTCCTTTATTTCCTGGGCGTAGTGGCAATAGCCAGAACAGGATATTATGGCGGGGAGCTCGTGTATAAACATGCAGCCGGAGTCCAGTTTGATCTCGGATTCGGACTGGATGCTGTAACCAATGAATAACCATGTTTTAGAATTATGCGGATACTCGTTATTGAAGATGAACCCGGTATTGCTAATTTTTTGAAAGAAGGACTGGAAGAAGAATCCTTTGCTGTTGACCTCGCCTCAGAAGGAAATGAGGGACTTGAACTGGCAGTGGTTAACAACGGTGAATACGATCTGCTGTTAGTCGATTGGATGCTGCCGGGTATCAGTGGCATCGAAATCATTACCCGGTTGCGGAAACAGGATATCGATGTCCCGGTCATTTTTCTTACTGCCCGCGATACAATAAGCGATACGGTCTTTGCCCTTGAAATGGGTGCCAACGATTATATCAAAAAGCCGTTCTCTTTCGACGAGCTTTTAGCAAGAATACGCGTTCAACTTAGGGAAAAAAGTACGGAGCATTCCCGCCTGCAACATCATAATATTATCCTGGATGTCAATACTCACCAGGTATTTAACGGCGATCAGGACATCCATCTGACGCAGAAAGAATTTGCACTTCTCGAATTCCTTCTTAGAAATAAAGGCAAAGCTTGTTCAAGAACCCGCATTATTGAGCACGTCTGGGATATTCATTTTGATTACGACACATCAGTCATTGATGTGTACATTAATTCATTACGCAAAAAAATCGATAATGGCAGCCCGAACAGTATTATTGATACCATCAGGGGTGTCGGGTATATTATAAGAACGGAATGAAGAAGCAACAATTCAGCAACCGTATTGCCCTCCGGTTCATGATTGCCGTTGCTGTTCTGACGGTTCTCATGTTTTCGGCTATTTACATCGTGGTGTACCGAACTGTCTATGCTCACCTTGATGATGATCTCAATGTTGAGTCGCTTGAAGTCCAAAACAGTATTGTAATGTTGAGTGATCAACTGGTCTTCGCTAATCCAAATGAATGGCTGGAGAATGAGCACGGTCAGATTGAAGTCAATCCCACCTTCATCCAGTTTGCCGACACCAGTGGTCAGATACTGAAGAAAACACCGAACCTTGAAGACGGCAGTCTTATAATATTACCCGGGGAAGCCGGGAAACTTTTCTTCAATGCCGTACTTTCCGGATCGCGCGTCCGGCAATTGCAGGTACAGCTGACCAGTTTTAATGGAAATCACATGGGCTATCTTTCAGTAGCCATACCTCTTGAAGACAGCCAGCTGGTATTAACTAACCTCAGAACGGTACTGATCCTGCTGATTCCGCTCGTTTTCATCATCCTGTTTTTTGTGTCCCGCTTTATCGCTCAGAACAGCATCAAACCCGTAAGGGTACTTACTGGGAAGACTGAAAAAATCACCCGGAAAAATCTTAACGAACGTATTCCCCTACCGACAAATAGAGATGAATTGTACGTACTTACCGAAAGTATCAATAACCTGCTGGAAAGGATCCAGGATGCCATTGTACGCGAAAAGCAATTCACCTCCGATGCTTCCCACGAGCTGAGAACCCCTCTCTCGGTCATAAAAGGAAACCTCGAACTCATGACCAGGAAGGAAAGAGACCCCTCCTACTACCTCGAAAAATCCCACACTAGTCTCCGGGAAGTTGACAGGATGTCGGACCTTATTGATAGATTGTTACTTCTGGCACGCTACGACGCGGGATCGGAAAAGGTAACCATGGAAAAAATACGTCTTTCCAGACTGATCGGTGAAATGATCCTTCGCTTTAACCACAGGCTGGAAGAAAAAAAACTGACTATCGAACTCCGTGATGTTAATAGTATTACCATCCTCAGCAACCGGTTTATGCTTGAGCAGATCATCGAGAACATCTTTACCAACGCCATTAAATATTCTTTTCCCGAAAGTTGTATCATATTCGAAATCAAATCTCAAGATGAGAGAACCTTACTTACCATAACCGATGAAGGACCCGGCATTCCTACCGGACAGCAGAATGCCGTCTTCGATCGTTTTTACCGTGCCGATGAGTCAAGAAATTCTGAAACAGGGGGAACCGGATTGGGACTTTCTATTGTTAAACGCTTCTCCGAACTACTGGGCATCGATGTAACCCTTGAGAGTGAACAGGGAAAAGGAAGCCGCTTTACACTGACAATTTAACCAGGCTGCTTCAACCATGAATGAACCTGTTTGTCGGTCTTCTAAAATAACTTCATTTCTTTTAAGCAAATCTTAAGTTTTCTTTTAGAAAAACCTTAGACTCCTTAACCTACCTTTGTTTTAGAAATTATTTTATTACATGAACCAAAAATGAAAATACAATGAAATCAAAAACGTTTACTACAGTACTGCTGAGCATTTTTGTTGCCGGCACATTAATGTCATTCTCTCCTTCTTCTACTGTTTCTAAAAAAACCACAACGATCAAGGACCTTGAAGATGCCTTTACGGGAGAAACCACGGCCAGCGCTAAATATTCCGCTTTTGCCCAAAAAGCCCGGGAAGATGGCTACAACAGGGTTGCTCTTTTGTTCGAGGCCGCTTCAAAAGCAGAGAATATTCATGCCAACAATCATAAATCAGTCTTAATCCAGCTTGGAGAGAAAGCACCTGAAGTTAATCCCGAATTTGAGGTCAAGGATACGAAAGCCAACCTGGAAAACGCCATCAGTGGTGAATCGTATGAAGTGGCTACCATGTATCCCGGATTCATCAAAGATGCTTCGGGTGAAAACGTTACCCTGGCCATGATCTCCTTTAACTATGCTTACCAGGTTGAAAAAAAACATAAGGCCCTCTACGAAAAAGCCTTGCAGAGCCTTAATGAAGGAAAAGAGAAATCATTACCTGGCTTGTATATGGTTTGCAGCACCTGTGGAAACACATACGACGGTGAAGCTCCTGCCAGGTGCGGTATCAGTATGACTCCAAAAGAACGATTCCTTCGCATCGAACTATGATAACCAGCTATTATCCATCCTTTACAAAAACCCGGTGAGAGCATCTCACCGGGTTTTTTGTTTTAAGGATAATAATTAGGCGATTAACGCACGCTCTCAGAGAGATTGTTTAATTTTGCCGATAGTTGTTTATCTTGATTACCGATTGAAAAATGATTGTCGGGGTCTGAACGCAGATACATTTGCAAAGCCAGGAAGTTACAAAGGTGGTACCTGAAGTTCTTCCTGGAAAAGGTCTACATGTAACACCAATCCGGGGCAGTGGTAGCCCGTAATTAATGTGGACTGATCGAGATTTTGACTCAGAATGTTCAAAATAATAATATGCCTGCCTATATTCAATGTTGACTTAACTTATGTAACTCTCTGTAAATCTAAGTTTAATGAAAAAAATAAATAATATGAAATCAGTGCTTTCCGTAATGGCAGTTACTGTCTTCCTGTTCTCATGTACTACTTTACAAGACAAAAAAGCCAAAGACCCGGTAATGAGTATTGCACAAATTGATGATTTTCAGGTTCTGGCAACACTTTATAATTATTTTGCAGCCGAGTATAAAGCCCTTGCATTCCAGGCATATAATACAGCAACCATGCAGATAGATGAATATCATCGGCAGATGCCGGATGCAGAAAACCTGGCTGTTGTCGTCGATATTGACGAAACATTGCTCGATAACAGTCCTTACCAGGCAAAAATGATCCAGCTCGATGCCAGTTACGACAGCTGTTGGAATACGTGGTGCAATCTTTCTGCTGCCCGGCCTGTACCCGGATCGGTCGAATGTCTTAATCATGCTGATTCCCTGGGTTTCAACATTTTCTATGTCTCGAACAGGAAAGACCAGTATGTCAGGGAAGGTACCATAAAAAACCTCAAGGCACTCGGATTTCCGCAAGTAACGCCGCAGCATCTCTATCTCAGGGAGAAAACCTCGGACAAGGAAGCAAGGCGGAAAACGATCTCTGGAAACTATAACATTGTACTGCTGATTGGCGACAATATCGGTGATTTCTACGAAGATACTTCGCTATTCAGCAAGCGTGACAGCACCGTACTTGCAAATAAATACGAATTCGGCCATAAGTTTATCGTCCTGCCCAACGCTATGTACGGCAACTGGCCGGCAAGCCTGGGAATTCGCCCCGGTAACTTTCCGTTGGATTCGCTATTGAATATCATGACAACATCTTTCGGCCATACCTGTAGTAGCGAATAACCGGCAATTAGTGCCAGATACCCAGGAAAACGATGAATTATATTAAAATCAATATTGGAGATCTTTCCGGCGAGCTTGGTTTTCAGGCTACCCGGAGCAGTGGTGCAGGCGGTCAGAACGTTAACAAAGTCAACACCAGGGTTGAACTGCGATTTCATGTTAATGCATCACAAAAACTTTCGGAACGGCAAAAAAAGGTCATTCATGAGAAGTTGCAAAACCGTATTAATAAGCAGGGTGAACTCATCGTGGTATCCCAATCGGAGCGCACTCAGTCAGATAACCGAAAGAAAGCCGAAGAACGGTTTTATTCACTCATTAACAAAGCATTGAAGCCGGTGAAAAAAAGGAAACCCACCAGGCCTACGAAAGCCTCTAAAGAAAAGCGCCTCACCGAAAAAAAGGAAAAAGCCGAGAAAAAAGTCAGACGCAAAAATTTAGGACCAGATTTATAATCCCATTTCAAATATGTATAGCGCAGACGAAAACAAGCAACTCCGACAGGAATTCTGGAGCCGTTTCAAATCGTACTCTACTGTTCGCCGGCGTCAGAAAGGCAAACCGGCCAGGTGGATCATGAACAATACCGGCATCAGACAATTAAAATTGAAGTTCGAGTTCGACGAACATTCAGCCATTACAGGCATCGATATAGAAACCCGCAACACAGACCGTCGAATAGATCTTTTTGGCAAGCTGGAGCAACTCAAAACCATACTGGAGAATACCATGGGTACCAAAGCGGACTGGGAGTTGGAACATATCCTGGAAAACGGCAAATCCATAAGCCGGGTCTCGGTAAAGCTGGACAATGTTAACATTTATAACCGCGACGACTGGCCGAAAGTCTTTCCCTTCTTCTATAAGAATATGATGAAGATTGAATCGTTTTTTGAAGAATACCGAGATATTCTGAAATCAGGTTGATCGCCTCCGAACAACGGGATATGGTGCTGCTTTGAACCGGCCCGCTGTGGCATAGACATGCTCCCCTCCTACTGCTACCTCATTTTCAGAAGTTTAAATTTTTGGTTACCTTTAGTGATCGTTTAACTTAATCCAAATAAACATGGGAAAAGGAGATATCAAAACAAG
>DASQZK010000304.1:0-2389 GCA_035638735.1 Bacteroidales bacterium | reverse complement strand
TTCCGTGTATCCCTCGGCACATAACCTTTTCGAGAGGTACAAGGAAATGATTGGCTTCACGTCACGGTAATCGGCATTGACTAATTATTCTTGTGAATAAACGGGCACAATTTTTACCGGCCCGCGTAAACCCGAGGGCATCCATTTCCCCCCGGAGGCATCGAAAGGCTTATATTCAAGGTTCACAAAATTGATCTCGTGAAAATTGCGCCAGGGGATGCCATGCCGGTCCATGTAAATGATCCTGTTAGCCATGAGGTTGGCCACTTCAATTTTAATAGTATTCTCGCCCTTGTGAAGGAACTCGCCGATTTGCAACCGGAAAGGAATACTCCAGGCTATCCCGGCATCCTTCCCGTTGATCCACACACGGGCGCTCTCACGTACATCACCGAGGTCGAGCATGTAATTATCAGTTCTGAGGCTGTCGAGGGTGAAAGCAGTACTATATTCAGCCGTTCCCGAAAACCATCTCGCCACACTGTCATTAAGAGTTGTCCACGATACCAGGCTGTCCAATTCCCGCTCCGCGGGTAACGCCGGTCCACCTGAAACGAAGGTGAGTTTCCAGGGACCTTCAATTTTTAACGCTTCACCTTTGTCACTCGTGTATTCCCATGGTTTATTGTTTCCTGGTTTTCGTCCTGAAGTATGAATGAAGAGAGATTCCCCCGGGTTCAGTTCCAGTTTCACGTCGACTTTCCCTTTTCGCTTTGAAAATTCGGCATATCCTGTACGGCCGTTCAATGGATCGAGGAGCCAGACACTGTTTGCATTGACGTTGAGAGGGACCATTTTTCTGACAGGCTTTGCCGTATGGTTAACGACGAAATACCATCTGTCACCATCAATCACCCTGCGTGTGAATTTCAGCCCTGTTTCCACCAACGGTTCTGCCTCCACATTACTTTCGGAAAGGACCGATTCAACATTTCCGGTAACCAGGATCTTCCCGTCTCCAAAGGTCAGGGATCTATCCTTCATACCCGGAGGTAAGCGGTCGAGGGCCTGTTTAAATGCCTGTGTCCGTGATGCCATGTTGCCAAAACCCGGTACAGTGGCAGGCAATTTCTGGAAAATAACCACGGCTCCCTGATTTGCCAGTTCCAACAAATGCTCCAGGGTTGAAACAGGCATGTGACGAGTTTCGGGGACAACAATCACCTTATAAGCCGGAGCATTCCGCCTGACCTTTATCAACCCCTTTTCAACCTGTGTACTGTCAATCATATTATCCGAAACAAAATCGACCGTGTATCCCTGGTCCGACAAGCTTTCTGCAAGCCGGTAAAAGGCCGTCGGCTTCAACCACTCACCGGCATTATGCACCGACAATTGGAAGTCCAGTTTCCCTGTCCTGTGCCAGGCATCGTGTGCCGGCCAGTACAGCAGGATGTCATTGTCGGGGTGGCCTGCCTGCAACACCGACTGGCAGCGGGTGATGTAACTGTTCAAACCCTTAATATGGGGCCAGAACGTGTTGGACGGTGAGAAATTTACCGAGGCATAAAAAAGCCATCCGGGCCATGCTGCATTGGCGGGTGAATAAGTCGTACCGTGGTAAAAGACATGATTAACTCCTGAAAGGAAGACCTTGTCCACTTCAGGTTTGCATTCCGATAAAGGCACTTTAAAATGTTCCCCAAGCCAGGTAAACGTCTCACATGAAATTAGTTTTTTGCCAGTGACATCAGCTGCAGAAACGGCAAATTTCATCATAAATGGGTCAGGTGCAGCATTGACGGTGTCGTTGGTGTATTTATGCATACCCGGGAAAGAGAAGTGGCTGGATCCGAAGGTCTCACATTCCGGGATATCGACAGCTGCATACAAGTCGAGTAGGTTTCCGGGCGATCCGTGGGCCTGGTTCCTCGATTTGGCCCCTTCACTATGTATCCAGGAACTCCATGTACGGGTGAAATTATTGAGCAACATCCCGGACAGGGTTAACCGGTAATCGGCCTGGATGCGCTTAACCGTATCATTACCGGCATTACTGGTTAGTTCCTTCATATATAAACGGGCATCATAACCACGGTTTTTAAGAAAAGTGTCGAACAGCCCCGGGGAAAAATCTGCGTTGTAAACTTCATAACTGTCGTTGAAAAAAGCACGTACTCCTGTATTTTTGTGATCGAATGCCGAATCAAACCGGGCCAGGTAGTGGTTTGTTGCCTCTTTTGAGAAGTGATCCATCACCAGTCCTTCCCCTCCCGGTGCAGCGCGTTTTACATGTTGGCCCGTTTTGCCTTCAAATGCTGCATATACGGTCCACTTCCCGTTGTCGGGCCTCCAGTTCAAAATACCGGCGCTGTCCACCTCCGGTGTCAGTAACAAACGTTCTCCGGCCCCATTGCAGGCTGTCACGGCCATAAGTTTTGGATATTCC
>DASQZK010000303.1:0-2457 GCA_035638735.1 Bacteroidales bacterium | reverse complement strand
TCGAGTAACGACGATAACCGGCCGCCGCTGCTGGCCGGGATGTCGCCTTTGTAAAGCGTCACGTCCTTGATGGCGTCGTTGTTAAATACGGAAAAAAAACCAAGCAGGTGGGAGGCATTATACACCGTGGCCTCGTCGAGTAGAACGAGGTTCTGGTCTGTCCCCCCTCCCCTGACCGTGAAACCCGATGAACCTTCAGCTGCAGCCTGGACACCCGGTAGCATCTGGATGGCTTTGATAACGTCCACTTCACCCATAAAGGCTGGGATATTCCTGATAGCCTGAATGGGGAGCTCAACGCTACCTGTCTGAACACTGGTAATATTATGATTCTTTTGACGGGTACTTACCACAACTTCTTCGAGCTGCTTTGTATTTTCGGCGAGATAAACGTTTAAAACGGTATCGGAATCAAGATTGAGCTTGTTTACCACGGTACCGTAGCCGATATATGAATAGGTAATCTCATAGTGTCCCGGTGCCAGGGTTAACGAATAGTAGCCGTATTGATTGGCGATGGTCCCCGTACTGAGCTTCTTAACATACACATTGGCACCGATCAGTTCTTCACCCGTAGCCGCGTCTCTCACATAGCCCGATACGGTCCAGGACCTTACTTCAGACGGATTCTCAGCACTGAGAGTAGCCGTTGAAAACAGAAAAAGCAGCAGTATAAGTTGTCTGATCATGAGTGTATCGCGTATCAGAAAATCAGAAAGGAAGATGAAACGATGATAAACAAAATGCCGGCCAAAAAATGGACATCCTTGTTTTTGATGCAAATATATTAAAGACCTGACAATTATTTAGATATTAACGGTATGACTTTTACGCGATGGTAATTGTAACAGTGATGGTTTGCCAAAGTTTAAAAAAGACAGGACAACCGAAACACATGGCTATCCTGTCTGCAATATGAATCTCTTCACTACTAAGGTTTATAATGTGCTGAAAACGTCTTCGGCTTTAAACCCTAATTTCTGATTTAGTTCTAAAATTTCAATCTATGAACCCTAACCATTACACTCTTCCCGTCAAAACAGGTAAGTTGTTATTCAAAAAGCACTAATGGCGTTAAATCTTAATACACTTCGCCTTCACCGCTCATATCTTCGCCGCCATTTTCCATATTTCCCTGTCGCTTCTGCCTGAAATTATTTAGTTTGTAGCTCAGCGAGAGCATGACGATACGCGGTTCGCGGCTGAATTTCATATACGTGTTAAATCCGTTACCGTAAGAGGTCTGTTCGAAATTTGCTGTACCAAAAAGGTCCCTGACCTGCAAGGTGGCAGCCAGCTTCCTGTCGAGAAAATCGTGACGCAGGGCCAGGTTGGTAAAAAAGAAGCCTTCACGCGTCCCCTGGATGGTTACCGAAGGGCCGTTATAGAATGCCTGGAGCTGGAGCCTGGTCTTGGTAGAGAAATTGAAAGTTGCATTAAGCCTTGAATCCCAGTTGTTACTTTCTTTGGAAATATTAACCCCTTCGAGATTGCCTTTTTCGGAATAGCGATAAACAGAGCCGCTGAGGTTGAGCTCGAGCCATTTGAGTTCACTGTAATCGATCATCAATTCAGCGCCAAGGGATTTATCGCTGGCTACATTGCCGTATGTATGCAACAGGATGTCCTTGTTGGCATCATACACCTGGATAATCCGGTCTATTTTATCCTGGGTGCTGCGATAATAAGCTTCCAGAGATACGAACGATTTGCCGAATGTTTTCTGGTATCCCAGCTCATAGGAATTCAGGTATTCAGGTTTAAGATTGGGGTCACCCTGGCGAACAGTATGAGCGTCGATATAGGTGACGAAGGGTTCAAGGTACCAGCCTCTCGGGCGATTAATCCTGCGGCTGAAAGAGACCATCACCTGGTGACCATTATCAAAATTACGGGCCAGGTGAAGGGTCGGGAAAATGTCGAAGCGATTAATGGTAGCCGGTTTTAAAGCCCGCTTGTCTTTGATACTCCTGTCGGTATATTCACCCCGTAAGCCCAGCTGGAACTGGTAGTTCCCAAGTTTATTTCCATAGGTGGCATAAACAGCTTGTATGTTACGGTAGAAATCATTTCCTGTTGAATACAGTGAGTCTGCCAGCCAACGCTCATCAACCGGATTTTCGGGGTAGTACCTGAAAAAGTTAAAGGCCTCGTACTCATCGTCTATCCTGGCCTGGTAGCCGGCCTGGAAGCGACCGTCCTCTCCAATTGGCTTGGTGTAATCAACCTGGGCCCTGAATTCATTTTCATCACCGGGTTCATTCGAACGGGTACCGAAAATGGATCTGGACGTATCTAAATCGGATATGATAAAATTACTGTTAGCCGGGTATTCGAGCTGCAAGTCCCCGTCGTTGCCTTTCTGTCTCTGATAATTGGCATAAGCGACCAGTTCATGCCCCTTGTTGTCGAACTTATGCGTATAAGACAGGTTTAGTTCATAGTAATCGCCGCCAT
>DASQZK010000302.1:0-2983 GCA_035638735.1 Bacteroidales bacterium | reverse complement strand
TTTTTTTATGTCTTGTGGCTGTTTCTTCTACATACTTCCACCACCCATATCAGATGTATCTTCCTGCATCTCAGCCGGTGCAGTAGTATCTTCTTCGGCCGGGGTCATTTGTTGTTCTTCTGCCGGAGCCATCTCTTCAGTTTGATCCGACGTTTTGGGGTTCTGTTTGCAAGAGTTTAATGAGACAAAAGCAAAGAAAGAGAGAAAAACCAGAATTAAGCTGAATTTTTTCATAGTGCGCAATTTTAGGGTTAGGTTAAAGGAAATAGAGAACAATGCTATACAAATATAGCAAAATATCTTAATTTGCAATGGTTTACGGTATTTTTTTGACCGGAAGTCACGCTCTGATCTTAAAAAATATTACTCTGGTGCAGCATTAATATTTATCCGCCGTCTTTTACATGAGTTCAGGAAATAAACATAAAGCATTTTCAGATTTACACAGGGTGCTGATTGATAAATGCAAAAAAGGAAACAGAAAAGCACAGTTTGAGATATACCGGCTTTATCACAAAGCCATGTATAATACAAGCCTGAGAATCATGAACAACAGGTTTGATGCAGAAGATGTGATGCAGGAAGCCTTTTTAAAAGCATTTGAAAATCTGGACCAGTTCAGGGGGGATGTAAGCTTTGGCGCCTGGTTAAAAAAGATTGTCATCAACAAGTCACTTGACACCCTCAGGAAGAATAAACGGTATTTAACCGAACCACTTGAAGACATAGATAAAGAAGCGTTCTCTGAAACAGAAGAAGGGGAAACAGAAGCCGGCCCTGAGGATATCCGGCAAATAAGCGAGGAGATATACAAACTCCCGGAAGGTTACAGGATTGTTTTATCGCTGTACCTCCTGGAAGGATACGACCATGATGAAATTGCCTCCATCCTGGGCATCTCCGCCTCTACTTCCCGCTCCCAGTATTCGAGAGCGAAACAGCGATTACTGCTTAACCTGAAAAAGAAAAAGTCATGAACGATCTTGAAAAATTGGCAAGACAAAACAGGAGCATGTTCGATGACCACGAACCAAAGGCGGGTCATTTCACCCGTTTTGAAAAAAGGCTGAATAAAAAGACTCCCGGCGGGGTGTGGTCCGGATTACTCAGGATCGCTGCCGCCTTCCTTGCAGGAATTATCATTGCCAGTGCAGGCTATTACTACCTTTCACGCCAGAGCGATAAGTCTGTTATGGCCGGACTGCCTAACGAAGTCAGGGAAACACTCTACTATTATAATACAGTCAGAAGCGAAATGATAAGCGAAATAAAAAGCTATCCACTGGTCGATAAGGAAGCCAGGAACAAGCTGCTGGATGATCTCAATAAGCAAGACCCCGGTTATCAGAAGCTCCTTGACGACCTTAAAAAATACCCAAACAATGAGAGCGTGATCCATGCACTGATCGAGTATCATAAATCAAGGGTTGAACTATTACAGTACATCCTGTCCCAGCTTGAGTCGAAACAGCAAAACCATACTATCATAATGTAAATTTCAACGGTTCAGTTCTAAATGACACAAAGCCCTCATTCCGTAATTTCGGACGCAAAAAAACCTAAAGACATGAAATCGATACTTTACCACCGGCTTATTTTAATAACAGCAGCTCTCATCCTGGCCTCCGGCATAATGGAAGCACAAAAGGTTGAACGCAACGTGACAAAAAATTTCACTTACAATCCCGGTACCAGTCTTAACATAGATGCCAAATTCGGAAATGTGAATATATTGGAATCGGATGACAATACTGTCGTTGTTGAAGCTAATATCTGGGTAGAAAGCGATAATGAAAAACTGGCCAAAGAACTTGCAGAAAGCCTGGATGCCGAGATTTCTGCAAGCAGCAATGATATCAATGTCACTTCGGTATTCCCGCCAAAGCTGCCCTCGCGCAATAATACCAAGTTCGGTATCGATTTCACCATCCATGCCCCGGCTGGTATAAATCTGAGCCTGGATAACAAATACGGGGCTGTTTACCTTGAAAAAATCAGCGGTCTAGCGCACATTGAAGTCTCTTACGGCACACTTAAAGCCCAGTCGCTGATCCATGGCAGGGAAAACGACCTGAATGAAGTCATCCTCAACTATTCGACGGGTACAATAGATAAAGCCGGGTGGATGAAGATCAACCTCGCCTATTCGAAACTCAGCATCAGCGAAGCAAAGGCCGTGGTTGCCCTTAGCATGTATTCGGGTCTTGTCCTGGAGGAATGCAGCTCCATCGTTGTCGAGTCGAAATATGACATCTACAAAATCGGCGAGATTAAAAATTATGTCGGCGATCTCAAATACAGTAATCTTTCCGCCGACGAGATCTCCGAGAAATTTGAGATCAGCAGCAGTTACTCCAATGTCAAAATCGGAGAAATAGGTGTTAATTTTAAAAACATAAAGATTGATAATATGCGCGGCAGTTATAAGATCGGTATTAACGCCGGGGCCAGCTTTACTATAAAGGGTGAGGCAATACGGGGTGATATTGCCGTTTCAGGCGTCGATAACCTGAGTGAGCAGATCGAGAACGCCGATAAATATATCTCCGGCCGGTACGGCTCCAATCCGAAAGCCAATGTAAACATCACCGTTAAGGAAGGGAAAGTCAGGATTAGTGTTGAATAAAAGTATGATTTGATTTACCGGAGGGATGAGGGTAGAGGAACCTGAAAACTGTGAAGAATCTTTCCATTGTGGAGAGTTGAAAGGCCGGGATGAACCACGCGGGCATAGTTTGGGGATTGTGGTTTTGAAGTTGTTCTTGCTTGAAGTTGGGTACCCTCCCCCACCAACCAAACACTCCACCCTTAATCACTTTCACCCCAAAAATCTCGGTGTCCGTTTCCGTGCATTTTGACGAAAATTTGACGAAAATTATACCCTTATTGGGAATCCTTCAATTTTAACGGCTTCCGTAAAGTTTGACTTTTTAAGAAGATGGCAATATCTAATCCTTTTGGCTGAGGCCTTTGACAAAATTAT
>DASQZK010000301.1:0-3413 GCA_035638735.1 Bacteroidales bacterium | reverse complement strand
TGGCAGAGAAAGCATTACCACCAGTGGGTAGATGTAACTGTCGTACAGCACTACCATAATAAAATACATCAGCAATACCGAAGCAACCAGTGCTACCAGCAAACTGCTGAATGATTCCGACTGCCGCTCGAGGTCTCCTGCATAGTATACACTTACACCGGCCGGCCGATCAGTCTTCGCCAGTTCAGCTTTCAGCTCCTCCCCGATGGTTCCTGTGGTTTTCCCGATTGTCTGCCCGGTGATGGCTACCGCCGGCAGCTTATTGAACCGGTCGAGGCGCGTGGGACTTTCTCCCGCGCTGATATCAGCAAATTGTTTTAGCTTGATTACCTGTCCGGCATGGTTGACAAAGCTGATATTTTCCAGGTCGGAACGGTTCTTCCGGTCAAACTCATCCAGCGAGATACTGATGTCATATTCCTTGTCGCCATCAGTATATTTCAGATCGGTATTCCCCTGAAAATCCATGTACATGTTTGAACCCACTTCACCAATCGTCAGGCCTAAGCGGGCCATCTTGTCACGATTTACCTTGATCACATATTCCTTATTGCCCCTGGCCAGGGATGATTCAACCTTTGTTGTTCCTTCGATCCCTTTCAGCTTATTCATCACAACCTGACTGTAGGCTTTTACTTTCTTATAATTGCTTCCGCGTACATACAGCTCGATAGGATCTTTGGAAGTACCGAGCACACTCAGCTCCTGTATCTTAAACTCGGGTCCGGAGAAGGTGGAGGTAAAATCCCGTTGAACCTGTTTAGAGAAGATCTTGGTAGACATTTTCCGCTCATTCTTAGGTACCAACTTCACAAAAAACTCAGCGGCATAAGGGGTACTGAGGGCGGACACCATGGTTCCGCTGCTGATCCCTACCTTGGTATAGACCAGCTCCACCTCCGGATAACTCATCAGTTTGCTTTCCATCTCACTACACAAACTATTGGTATAATCGAGCGTGGCAGTATGTTCCAGTTCCATGTACAGGTTGAACTCCCCGCGGTCGCCGGCATCAAGGAACTCAGCCTGGATAAAGCCACCGGTAATCAGCAGGAAAGAACCAAAAAACAGCACGACAGCAGTTCCCAGCACCACCAGCTTGTGATGCAACGACCAGCGGAGCAGGTTCAGCATCCAGTCGCGCCCACCCATAACAAAGTTTTCAAAACCCATCAGGAAACGGTCGAACGGATTCTTTTTATTGAACTTCCATATCTTTGCAAAACGGGAAGTAAGTAAGGGCACCAGTGTAAAAGAAACCAGCAGACTGAGCAGCAGGGCAAAAACCACCACATAAGAAAATGATTTCAGTATCTGCCCGGTAAGACCGGATGTCAGACCGATGGGCAGAAACACAATAATCAGCACGATGGTAATGGAGAAAACGGTCATGCCCAGCTCATTGGTAGCTTCCATCGTTGCCTCCTTGCGGGATTTTCCCATCTCCATGTACCGGTATATATTTTCAAGCACCACGATCGCATCATCCACGATAGCACCTACCACGATCGAAAGCGCAAGTAGTGTCATCAGATTCAGCGAGAATCCAAATATTTGAAACACGATAAACGTGGATACCAGCGAGGTGGGTATGGAAATGAACACAAACAGCAGGTTGCGGAAGCTGTGCAGGAACAGCAACATGGCAATGGATACCAGGATAATGGCCAGCAAGAGGTCGAGCATCACACTGCTCACCGCATTTTTCGTGAACTCAGAGGTATCGGTCGCTATCGTAAAACTGAGGTTGTCATTTGCATATTCCTTTTCAAAATCGGTAAGGTCTTTTCGTATCTCCGTGCTGATATCAACTGCGTTTGCCCCCGTTTGTTTCTGTACCGACAAGCCGATGGCAGGTTTCCCGTTGATACGGGCCAGCCGGGATGATGCACGAACACCGTCTACCACACTGGCCACATCTTTCAGGCGTATGGGACCGCCATCCTTCGTATAACCGATGATTTGTTCCCGGATGGATCCCAGACTGGTATATTTACCCGATAACCGGATCAGCATGCGGCTGCTGTCGCTGGAGATCTTGCCGGTCGGAAAATCCAGGTTGGATGCCTGCATCATTTGTTTGACCTGTAAAATAGAGATACCGTAATAATCTAGTTTCTGTGCATTTACCTTCACCTGTATCTCCCGTTCATTACCACCTACCACATCTACCTGGGCCACTCCTTTTACCTGCGACATCATGGGTCTGATCTCACGGTCTACCAGGTCGTAAAACTCTTTCTCGGGAAGATCGGAGTTTACCGCGATGTTCATGATCGGGTAGTTGTTCACGTCAAACTTGACAAATTGCGGATCGTGCGCATTCTCAGGCAAATCACTCCTGATGATGTTGATCTTCCGTTCACATTCATTCAGCTTTTTGTCGGCATCCGTACCGTCAACATATTCAATGACCACCATCGAAAAACCCTCGTAGGAATAGGAGTTTATCTTTTTGATGCCACTAAGGGTGGATATCGCATCTTCCACTTTCTTCGTCACCGAACTTTCCACCTCTGCAGGTGAAGCACCCGGGTAAACCGTTGTAATCGTATTGATGGGCATATCCAGGTTGGGAATAAACTCCTTGCTTAGCTGAAAATAGGAGTATATTCCCCCGATGATCAGAATAGTGAACAGCACCACGGATATGGTTGTACGCTTGATGGATATTTCTGTTATTTTCATCTTTGGTTACTTATTTTCCAGGCCCCCGGCAGTTAGCTCAGGCCATTCAATCCACACTTAATTAACTATCTTCACGTTTTCGCCTCCGGCCAGGTTGAGCTGACCGCTGTAGATCACCTGTTCACCAGGCTTGAGTCCCGAGATGACTTCAATCACATCGTTATTGCTGATGCCGGTAACAATGTCTTTCCGGACAGCCTTCCCGTTTTCAACCACAAAAACACGCGGATTCTCCATGCTTCCCGGGATAGCTGCTGACGGGATCACCAGGCTTTCCTTTGAAGTGAAAGGGAAATGCACCTCGGCAAACAAGCCGGATTTGAGGGTGACAGGCCCCGAATTGTTGAGGGTAATTTCCACATCAAATTTCATGGCACGGTCGGCTTTCACGCCAATGGCAGTTACCGTTCCCCTGAAAGTACTGTCGGGAAATACAGAAATCTTAACATCCACTTTCTGTCCCTTATCAATATGGTAAATATCTGATCCGTCAACACTGACATGCAGTTTGATTTTCGCATTATCCACAATCTCGCAGACGGGAGTGCCGCCACCGAGAAACTGACCTTCAGTGATAAATTTTTTATTGATAATACCCGGGATAGGTGCAGTAACAGAAGTATTATCCAGCGCTTTCCTGGCCTTTATCAGGTCTGCTTTGGCTTTCTTCAGCCCGATCTCCGCCTGCTCCAGGTCGTGTTTGGTAATGGCATTGCCTTCATTCA
>DASQZK010000300.1:0-3619 GCA_035638735.1 Bacteroidales bacterium | reverse complement strand
TTTGAATGTTCCGGATAGTGCATACGTGTTGTTAATTCATATTACGCCCTGAGGAGGGTATCGAAGTAACCAATGGTATTGATCAACCCTTCCTTAAGCTGAACGCTTGGCTCCCAATTATCGAGGACCTTCCTCGCCAGGGTAATATCAGGCTGTCGTTGCACCGGGTCGTCAGCCGGAAGCGGTTTATAGCAGATTTTCGATTTAGAACCGGTCATCCCGATAATGATCTCGGCCAGTTCTTTGATCGTAAATTCACCGGGGTTTCCGATATTTACAGGCCCGGTAATGTCTTCGCCTGTGCCCATCATCCTGATCAGTCCCTCCAGAAGGTCGTCGACATACTGAAAGCTGCGGGTCTGACCGCCATCACCGTAAATGGTGATGGCCTCATTTTTCAGGGCCTGGACAATAAAGTTCGATACAACGCGGCCATCGTTGGGGTGCATACGCGGCCCGTAGGTGTTGAATATTCGTACGATTTTGATCCTGACGTTATTCTGGGCATGATAGTCGTGGAACAGGGTCTCAGCACATCTTTTCCCCTCGTCGTAACACGACCTGATGCCTATCGGATTTACGTTCCCCCAGTAATCTTCTTTCTGGGGATGTATTTTCGGGTCGCCATAAACTTCACTGGTTGAAGCCTGCAATACTTTTGCCTTAACCCTTTTGGCCAGGCCAAGCATATTTATGGCACCCATCACCGAAGTCTTGATCGTTTTTATAGGATTGAACTGGTAATGGATCGGTGAGGCCGGACAGGCCAGGTTGTAAATCTCGTCGACTTCGGCATAATACGGGACGGTAACATCGTGCCGCACCAGTTCGAAATAGGGTTGTTCACGAAGGTGTACGATATTCCGCCTGGAACCGGTGAAATAATTGTCGAGACAGATAACCTCGTTTCCTTCTTTGAGCAGTCGTTCACATAAGTGACTCCCGATAAAACCGGCACCACCTGTTACCAGGATCCTTTTCATAGTTAAGGCTTTAGTGTTTTTCTTCCAATACTGTAATAGGTAAAGCCAAATTCCAGCATCTCGGAAGGCTCGTATATGTTTCTGCCGTCGAAGATAGTATTTTCTGCCATTAATCTCTCCATTACCTTGTAATTCGGAACCCTGAACTCGGGCCATTCAGTAACTACGATAAGGGCTGTGGCGTCAATAAGCGCTTCGTACATGTCTTTGGCATAATCGATCCGGTCGCCCAACCTATGTCTGGCTTCTTCTGCAGCCACGGGGTCGTATGCACTTATGGAGGCACCTTCTTTCAACAATTCTTCAATAATGACAAGTGACGGGGCTTCCCGCATGTCGTCGGTCTTGGGCTTGAAGGATAGCCCCCATACGGCAAAGCGTTTGCCTTTGAGATTGGTACCGAAATGTTGCCGGATCTTGGCGGGTATCACAAGCTTCTGATTGTTGTTAACCCGTTCAACGGCTTTCAGAATTTCCAGCGAATACTGGTTCTCGTCGGAGGTCCTGATCAGCGCTTTCACATCCTTTGGGAAACAGGAACCTCCGTAACCCGCCCCGGGGTATATAAATTTATTACCTATCCGGGTGTCGCTGCCGATACCCTTTCTGACATTGTTGACGTCGGCACCGACAATTTCACATAAATTAGCGATGTCATTCATGAAGCTGATTTTAGTTGCCAGCATGGCATTGGCAGCGTACTTGGTCATTTCGGCCGATGGCACGTCCATAAACAGCAGGGGATGACCGTTAAGCAGGAACGCCTTGTAGAGTCGTTGCATTATTTTCTCCGCCCGTTCAGAGTCCACCCCCACCACAATGCGGTCGGGTTTGAGAAAGTCGCTGATGGCAGCCCCTTCCTTCAGGAATTCAGGGTTTGAGGCCACGTCAAACTCAATGTCCAGGCCCTGTTCCTGCATCCCTTCTTTAACAGCGGCTCGTACTTTTACCGCCGTACCTATGGGCACCGTGCTTTTATTTACTACCACCAGATAATCTTTCATATACCTCCCAATGTCACGCGCTACGCTTAGTACATGCCGCAGGTCGGCACTCCCGTCCTCATCGGGAGGCGTGCCTACTGCAATAAAGGCCGCATCGCAGTCGAGCAGGCTCTTCTCCAGGTTGGTACTGAAAAATAATCGTTTCTTTTCAACATTCGTACTGATCATGTCTTCCAACCCCGGCTCATATATCGGGACAAGGCCCCGGTTCAGCTTGTCAATCTTGTCACTGTCGATGTCAACACAATTTACTATGATGCCTGTCTCTGCGAAACATGTCCCGGAGACCAGTCCTACGTATCCTGTTCCTACGATAGTTATTTTCACTTTGGTTGAATATTATAATGTTATTACCAATCAGTATGACGATCCGGCTTGAAAAGAAAACAAACGGAATCAATCATTGCCTTTAATGAGATTTTTATTAAAAATAAGCTCAAAAATAGAAGTTTTGATTAACCTGACCTTGATAAATGTTACTGTTTTACGAACTATTTTTTAAAAAAGGTCAGGAAAGATAAAGCAAGATAAATGGTTGACAGGTGACATGTATGATTTTTCAAGGTTGAACCGGGACCCCCCCCCACCGGCACACCTTCCGTCCCTTCATCGCTTTCGCCCCCCAAATCTCGGCGTCCGTTTTCGGACATTTTGATGAAAAAATTTACATCCCACTGAAAATAGCGCTTTCACTGACTTATCTGAAATGTAGCTTGTATGCGAAAACGTACAAATCTAATACTTTTGGATGATGCTTTTGATAAAATGTGGTTGCGCCCCTTAAAAGTCGAAAGGCAACAGTTTGTGGTTACATTCCGGTAATGACATGACATGCCTTTCGCTTGCCTGCTGCATTATACGTGGTGGCTGCCAGCTATCAGCACCGCAACAGCATTGATTGACCATCGCACCACCTTCACGTAAACCTGCGCGGCTGAATGTTACCGTTCACCGCCACCGTCCCTGCGCAGCAATGACGAAGCTGGATGACCACTCTTCACTTAGCCCTCTGACTCCCCTGAAGTGGATGAATCCTGACGCGCAATTACACTGGACAACACCCCCATCTATCGATAGTAACCCCCCTGAAAAGCAACAAATTCATCAATAATTATGCGCTAAAACATAGCATCTTTACAAATCTTTTTATATTTTTGCACCTCGAAAAAGCAATATAATGTCCAATTTATTAGAGTTAAACCATTTAATTACATGACAGAACAAGAAAAAAACAACATTAATGAAAACGCTGAGAGCGTTGAAAATGTAGAAAAGAAAGAACAGGAAACTGTTGAAAATCAAGCTGAAGAAACTAAAGAACAGGACGTAGAAGGAGAGAACGAAACAGCTGAAGAAATTAAGGCAGAGGAAAAACCTGAATCCGAAGTTGAAGCAAAAGCTGAAGACGTACCCGAAAGCACTACAGAGGAGCCTGTTGCTGAGGAGAAAAAAGAAGAAGCTGCTCCGGAAGAAGAAAGTCCGGTAGTGGAAGCCAACGAAGAAAAGATTCAGGAGACAGCTGAACCCGAAGCTGAAGACGTATCCGAAAGCACTACAGAGGAGCCTGTTGCTGAGGAGAAAAAAGAAGAAGTTGCTCCGGAAGCTGAGGCTCCTGTAGGAGAAGCCGAAGAC
>DASQZK010000299.1:0-2021 GCA_035638735.1 Bacteroidales bacterium | reverse complement strand
CAGCCGTTTCATCCGGATTCACGTCTTATGCACGGCAGAAGGCTGTAGAAGGCCGGCAGGTATACGATCTCCGCCGCTACCAGATGGTGCGCAATTACCGTAAGAACGACCTGGACAGGTACCTCCGCGAAGCTTTGATTCCTGCACTTAACAGGATGGGCGTCGAAAATGTGGGATGCTTTACACCTCTCGGTAAGGCCGAACCCGTGGTCGTTTATGTTCTCATTCCATATCAGTCGGGTACCGACTATTTCAGGATTACCAGGGAATTACCAAAGGATGAGGCATTTTTAAAGGCATCTGAATTTTACGACAAGCAACCACCGGAAAACCCGGTATTCAGCCGTTATAAGAGTTCACTGCTTGATGCTTTCGAAGGGTTTCCAGGACTCAAAGTCCCGGGCGAAAAAAAGAACCTCTTCGAAATCAGAACTTATGAAGGCTATAACGAAGATGCCGTAAGAAGGAAAGTGGCCATGTTCAACAACGGGGAGATCGATATTTTTCTTAACAATGACTTCAATCCTGTTTTTTATAGCCAGGACCTGGTCGGAGACAATCTGCCATGCCTGACCTATATGCTTGCTTTCAGCAACATGGAAGAAAGGGACGAGCGTTGGAAAGCTTTTGGCAGTGATCCCGATTGGAAACGGATGTCGTCTGATCCTGTTTATGCGAATACAGTATCCCGCATTCATAAAACATTCCTCGAACCCTTGCCGTACTCTCAGATTTAAACAGGAATAAATTTTGGCAACCCAGGACAAAGATAAGATCAGCCTCCGCGACGCAATCTCCATTGGCATCGGAGGCATGGTGGGCGGAGGAATTTTCGCTGTCCTGGGTCTTTCTGTAGACCTTACCCGTGGTGGTGCACCGGCAGCCTTCCTGTTTGCCGGTGTTATCGCACTGGCCACCTCTTATGCCTATGCCAGGCTTTCACTTACCTTCCCGGGAAGTGGCGGGACCGTGAGCTTCATTAATCAAGCCTTTGGAAAAAACATATTTAGCGGCGGATTGAACAACCTGCTTTGGGTCAGTTACATCATTATGCTTTCCCTGTATGCCACGGCATTCAGCTCTTATGCCCCCAATTTACTCAGCATAACCGGTAACCTGACAGCTGACAAGCATATATATGCCACGCTTATTATTCTAATAGCAGCCGGCATTAATTATTATAGCATCAGTGTGGTTGGAAAGATAGAATCGTATGCCGTACTCATAAAACTCATCATACTGGTCGCCTTTACCGGTGTTGGAGCCTGGGGGCTCATGGGAAATGCCAGTGTTTCACAACTGGCCTTTTCGGAATGGAAGGGTCCGATCGGGATGATTACAGGCGGCATGGTCATTTTTGTTGCCTATGAAGGGTTTGAACTTATTGCCAACGCGTCACCGAATATCATAAACCCGGCCAAAAATATTCCAAGGTCATACTACATATCGGTTGGATTCGTCATCGTATTATACATCCTTATCGCCATCATAACAGTTGGCTCTCTGCCTTTCTCAGAGATTGCCCGTGCAAAAGACTATGCCCTCGCGGAGGCAGCCAAACCCATGTTGGGACAAACCGGATTTACAGTCATCACCATTGCAGCCCTCATTTCCACTTTCTCCGCCATTAATGCCTCATTGTATGGTGGGAGCAGGGTCAGTTACGAACTGGCACTGGACGATGAAGATCCACATGAACTGACCAAATATCTGTGGAATGAACCGGTAGGATTGGTAATTACAACGGTTTTAACCATCCTGCTGGTCAATACCGTTGACCTTGAAAATATAGCTACTTCGGGAAGTGTGGGCTTTCTCCTGATCTTTGCTTTTGTAAACCTGGCTGCCTTTAAACTATCCGGTGAGATAAAAGCAAGGCGGATCATCACTTTTATTGCCTTTCTGCTCTGCCTTGCGGCAATGTCGGTGCTTATCCTGCAGCAATTTCAAACCAATACTGTCGGAATATTGATTGCACTCGGCATCATTCTTTTTTGTTTCGCGGGAGAGACCGTATTCAA
>DASQZK010000298.1:0-5884 GCA_035638735.1 Bacteroidales bacterium | reverse complement strand
TTCGCTCCAATTGGCGAATTTTCCAAAAATTGACTCAAAAATCCCTTGTAAGCTTTTACATAACAATGAGTTATACCGGTTCACAAGTGACCTTTTCAGTTGGTACATTCGTGTGGGGACACAGAGTGTCCATCTATGCGTCCCAGGACAGGGTCCGGGAACGAGTTCTCTGTTACTGTTACTGCTAACTGTTCACCGTTTTTCCGTTTCTTTGGCAATCACTTTATGTGATCTGAACGTGATAACAGGAACTTTTGAATGTTGAGCCACTTTCTCGGTATTGGAACCGAGGAACAAATGTTTGAGTCCGCTGCGGCCGTGGGTGCCCATGACGATCAGGTCCATATTATCGGTGGCAAAATCAACAATTTCGTAATGTGCCGATATCCCTTTGACCACTTTGGTGTAGAATCGTATGGTGGCTTCATCGCCGTTCATTTCAACCACAATATGATCGTATAGCTGGTAGGGGACGCGTTCCAAATAGGCTTTGATCTTAGTCTGATTTTCAAGCGCATCGCTCATAGATTTGTACAGCTTCTGATCGATATCTTCCAGCTCCGATTTTGATGGATCGCGCGGCGTATTTTCAGAAGCGGAACCGTACAATTCCAATACATGAAACAGGGTGAGTTCGCTCTCAAAGATACCGGCAATAGTCACAGCCAATGATAAGCCCTCGAAGGAGGTCTCAGAGAGGTCGGTTGGAAGCAGGATTTTCTGAATACCATGTTCGGGCATCTTTCCGGGTACACTCAATACCGGGATATTGGAATGCCGGATAACTTTTTCAGTGATAGTACCCCATTTAAGAACCCCGTCATCGTGGGCACCACGGGCTCCCATAACGATCATATCATACCCGTCATTATTTGCCATAGTGATGATATCTTCCGAAGGCTTGCGGTCGATAACGACAATACTTTTTCCCCGGTAGGGATTAGGAATATACTGTTTGATATCCTCTTCGGTCATCTGCCTGGCTTTTTCCACCAGGTGGGGATAGATGTCCCGGTCCATATCGAAGGGCAGGCCAAGATTGGATATGCTTTCGGTTAGATATTTCATGGAAGGCACAACGTGAATGAAATCGATTTGTGCATTAAAACGCTCAGCCATCTCCCTGGCATATTCATAAGCCACTTTTGATCCACTCGAGAAATCGGTAGGGACCAGAATCTTTTTCAAGTTAATCATAGTATTCGAAAATCATTTATACATAAATAAAAGCGATGATTACCGGTACATATCCGGTAAGATCATGATGATCAGGTTATTGTAAGCCCGATACTGTTATAATCTACGATTCATGTTAATAAATCGCTATCATAAATAATGTAAGGAAAAAGGAAACAATAATTTGTCGCAGAGGCAACATTATGTCTCAACGATACCTTGCTGGTTTGCCACCCAATCTATTAATACGACAAGAAGTAATCCTCCGAGTATACTGAATAGTGCCCGGTAAAAAGAGCTTCGGCCGTTCGTCAGCCTGTTGTCTTTCGAAAGTTTACTGATTTTGGGCCAATATGGTTCGGTATGAATCAATTTCTTTTTAACGGTCTGCAATTGAATCTTCTGTTTCTCCGAAAACATTCCCGGATTCACGATATCGCCTAACCGCTTGTATTCCTGTTGCATAGGATTCTCCGGATTCTTTTTCAATTCCTGTACCACCGGGTTTTGTACCGAAACAATTTGAGTACGAATAGTCTCGGTGTAATGTCGGATTTGAAAAGGCCAGATCACATATAGTGAGCCGATCAGGAAACCTACGAGGACGCTCAGTGTGAAGGCGTGCCAGCGGTCGAGGAACCAGGATAACAGGCGTGAGAATAAGCCGATGCCCGTGATCATCCCTAAAATAAAAACCAATAAGATAATACCGGCCGATACCGTTTCGGACCCGCCTATTTTACCGAACTGGTTCAGAATAAATGTGTATTTACGCAGTATGAGCAGCAGGAATGATCCGGAGATACCCGGCAAAATCATAGCGCATATGGCTACGGCTCCGCTGAAGAAAATGAAGAAATAATTATCGGGGGTACTGGTCGGGACCAGCGTGACGACCCAGTATCCGATGGCGACACCCAGGAGGAGAAAAAGGAAGTGTTTCCATCCGAATCCTTTAATATTCTTCAGGAGTAAATAGATGGATCCGAGTATAAGGCCAAAAAAGAGTCCGTATATGGGTTCCGGGTAGGTATACATGAGTTTAGGCAGCGGCACGATTCGGGTAAAGAAGATGAATGCCATAATAATGCCGCTGATCAGTGCGACCAGGAAACGCCAGTGGGTGCGGGTGAAAAAACGGTTGAAATGGAGTGTGCCGAAATCCTTTATCGCCCGGATGTCCACACTTTTGATGGCGTGAATGAGACGCGAATAGATACCGAGTATAAGAGCCATTGTCCCGCCGCTCACACCGGGTATGACATCAGCTGCACCCATCAGGAACCCTTTTAATACCAATCCGGGCATCTCTTTCCATCGGGTGGAGTCGGTTTTCCCTGTTTCTTCTTTTACCTCAGTCTTGCCGCCTGTTTCCGAATGATCCACTTTTATCGTTTAATTTAGTTGTCATTAGAAGACTAAGGATACAAAATCAGCCATTATCATCCCACCCTTTTTTACCAATAAGTGGGACAAATTTGAAGTTCGAAAAACGTTCTTCTTCGATTTCATCTTCTGAAACACGGATGATACGTAACATCATTTGTTTTTCTGAATCTCCAACAGGAATGATCAATCGTCCGCCGATGGCTAACTGCTTCTCAAGATTTTCGGGCACTACCGGGGCCCCGGCTGTTACGATGATTCCGTCATAGGGAGCATAGGCCGACCAGCCCATCGTGCCGTCACCACATTTGAGCATGGCTTTATATCCGATTTTCTCCAGGATCTCCCGCGCTCGCTCGTAAAGCTCACGGTGACGTTCAACGCTGTAAACTTTTGCTCCCATTTGACATAGTACGGCACTCTGATATCCTGAACCTGTACCCACCTCCAGAATTTTATCGCCTTTTTCAACTTGCAGCAGTTCTGTTTGGCGTGCCACAGTGAATGGTTGTGATATCGTCTGTCTTTTTTGAATAGGAAGGGCCGTGTCCTCATAAGCACGATTTTGCAGGGCGGTATCAACAAAGAGATGCCGGGGGATGGAACCGATAGCATTCAAAACGCGTTGATCGCGTATACCTTTTTCATACAGCTCCTCGACAAGAGCATGCCGACGGCGCTTGAATTTTAACTCATTACTTCTATGTCGTCCTAACATATTATTCTGCCCCTTCCGGAATAATTGCAATCATGATCATGACCTAAGATAATCAAACGTTTCAATTAATTTGAAATTCCTGCCGTTTCGGAGAACTTTTTTTATCCTAAATCCCTTATAACAATAAAGTTGATCAGTTTTGTTGATCAATAGGAATAATTTTAACTGATTATATATAAACATTAATTCAAGAAATGATATTCAATAAAGAAAACTGACGATGGACGATTGACCATGGACGGTGGCCATTTAGAGCTGATAAAAAATAGTATATCTTTAATTACTGATATTATGTATGGTTTTTAATTAGTATCGAAATGAAGAAATATTCTCCTGCCAACTCCCGTCTAAGGCTTATCGTCCATCGTCATTAGATTTTTGCGACTTCGATCGTTCACATCATTTCGTAAATCGGAATTACGTTTTATTAGTAAATAAGAAGATGATATTTGAGTATATGAGATTTTTTTGTTTTACTCACTCTTTTGCGGATAAAAATTATTCAACTTTTTATTTCTGCGATTGAGATCATAGACATTTTTCACGAAAGTATTCAGGAGGAATTTCATGCACATTGGAATTATTGGAACAGGAAGCATGGGAAGCGCCCTTGGTAAACGACTATCGGATGCCGGGCACCAGGTATTTTACGGTTCTATTGAGCCGGGTACGGCAAAATCGATATCCGATATGATGGGTTCGAGTGTACAGGGCGGTTCCATTGCTAATGCAGCTGAATTTGGGGAAGTATTGATGCTGGCTGTGCCGTGGGTCGGCGTTGAAAATAGCCTGGATGAAGCCGGTGATCTTCAGGGACGCGTAGTAATTGACTGTACGAACCCGTTTAAAGCCGATTCTTTTAATTTAGTGTTTGGGAATGAAGGATCGGGAGCTGAATTTATTGCTGATAAAGTAAAAGACGCCCAGGTTGTGAAGGCGTTCAATACTATTTTCGCCCAAAATATCATGCGTGCGGAAGAATTCGGTGATAATAAACCGTCTCTATTCTATTGCGGTGATGAAGATTCGGCCAAGGATATTATTATTGAATTAGGAAATGATATCGGCCTTGATCCAATCGATTGTGGTGATTTAACACATGCCCGGTATTTGGAGAATATGGCCTCCTTGTTATTCCGTCTTGCCGATGTAGAAGAAGAGGGGCAAAAGCTGGCGTATAAACTGACCAAAAGACCTGGGTGAGAGAAATGGTAATCGGTCAGACGGTTCAAAACCGTCAGACCGATAAAACGCTTATAAAATAAGAAAGCTGAAATATTTAGCCACAGATTATCGCAGATAAGAACGGAAACCGGAGAACGGAAACAGGGAAAAAGCCATAGTTGACGGATAACTGGCCACCAGCTATCATCAAATAAAACAAAAAACAGTCATCCCGGATCCGGGATCTCGTGAATTGGGGCTATAAGTCTAATCTCTTACACAAACCTGTCATCCCGGCCAGCGCGGAGGGATCTATTAAGACAAGAGACTTTCACCGGTTTATAAATGGTATGAAGTATCCATTCGTTGTTAGATTCCTCCACTATGGTCGGAATGACAGCGTTGGGGGCTGGTGGAATAATGTACAAAAAACAGGTAATAAACACTGCTCACGGTCTTTTTGATCCTGCTGGGAAATCTATCAACGAATGGGGGCGTTTATCATGCTTATTACTTGTGAAGGACAATTGCCGTTACGGATTCCTCCGCGATGGTCGAAATGACAGATGGAGGTGGCTTTTGCATCGGGGAGCTGCAAGCAGCTATTAAAACCCTTTGAGGTTTAGGAATACTTATTTCCTTCTCACCGGGTTGTACCCGGTGCTATTTATGTTGAAGCCCATTCGGGCTTCTGAATGACTTATTATTCTTGGTGGTTGAGTTTTTATCTGGTATCTGGCATCCGGAATCCGGCGTCCCAAAATTACTCATTGCTAATTACTAATTGATCAATTATAATAAGGTATTTTACTGTCATAATGGTAATATAATTGGTTATGGAAGAAATAGGGAAGATCATACAGTATCACAGGAAAAAGAGTAATCTCACGCAGAAAGAGCTGGCTTTACTGGCAGGGGTCGGAAAAACAGTCGTATTTGATATAGAACACGGCAAAGAGACAGTACAATTTGTCACATTGAAAAATGTGTGTGATGTGCTGAGTATCACCATCGGGTTGGAGAGTCCTTTAATGAAACAATATGAACAGGAGAAACGTGGTGAGAAAAGCTGATATCTTCATACATAAAATGAAAGCAGGGTTACTGAGTGAATCAGACGACAGGGAATACTATACATTCGAGTACCTGAAAGATTATGATGGTCCACCGTTATCCGTAGCTGTACCTGTTAGCGAAGAGCCTTACACATATAAAATCTTCCCGCCTTTTTTTGAAGGGTTATTACCGGAAGGGACCAACCTGGAAGCACTGCTCGGTCATCAGAATATTGATCGCAAAGATTATTTTACGCAGCTGATCACTGTCGGTACTAACCTGGTGGGTGCGGTAACCGTGGAGGAACATCATGAGTGACCGCTGTCCCATAACTTATAAAAAAGTTATTTTCGGTCTTTACAGTGATACCGGTCTGCATAAACT
>DASQZK010000297.1:0-2293 GCA_035638735.1 Bacteroidales bacterium | reverse complement strand
ATCCAGGCAAACTGAATCTTATGAAGCTGTTGTTACTGCTCCCATCCGGCTTAACGGGGTAAACACCCACAATCTTAAAAATATTGATGTGGAAATACCCCGCAACCAGCTTACCGTGATTACAGGCATCAGTGGAAGCGGTAAGTCGTCACTGGCTTTTGATACCCTTTTTGCCGAGGGACAACTGCGCTACACTGAAAGTTTTTCCAGTTATGCGAGACGGATGACCGGCAAAATCACCCGACCGGATATTAGCCGGATTCATGGTCTTACCCCGACCCTGGCCGTCGATGGCCGTTATGTCACACGTCATCCGAGGGCTACGACAGGCACAGTAACCGGAATTTATGATCTGTACAGGTTATTGTTTTCACGATTGGCAGATTTACCGCAGCAGAGCAGCCAGCGACCTCTTTCCGGCTTCTTTTCGTTCAACCATGAAAACGGAGCATGTAAAGCATGCAAAGGACTGGGCTACCGGCTGACAGCTGATCCGCAAAAACTGGTAACAAATCCGGAGCTTTCCCTTCCCGGTGGAGCCATGAAGGGTACTAAGACCGGCAGATTCTATGGCGATCCGGCGGGTCAGCACATAGCCATCCTGCATGCTGCCGGTAAAGCCACCGGCAATGATTATACGCTGCCATGGAAATTACTCGATGAGCAGGCCGAAAATATAGCCATGTATGGTACCGGCGACAAGACTTACCAGGTAGAATGGCAGTTTGAACGAAAAAACAGGAAGGGAACACATTCCTTCCAATCAGCCTGGCCGGGCTTTGTGCATTATATCGACGAAGAATACCAGCGCCGGCATGAGACAGAAAAGGGTCAGGCCCTCATTCCCCTCATGAAGAAAGAGGTATGTCCGGTATGCCGGGGAGCAAGGCTGAAAGAAGAAGTGCTGATGTATAAACTGGCAGACAAAAACATTCATGAAGTAAGCTGCATGGAAGCAGAGGATGCAATAACATGGATGTCCAAAATGTATGGTGATTTAAGTGAGCAGCATAAACACATCACCAGGGAATTGCTCAGCGCAATAACAAATAAGCTGCATGCGATGCAGGAATCTGGTCTTGGCTACCTGTCACCGGAAAGAAGCACAATGACGCTCTCAGGAGGAGAAGCAAGACGTTTGAGACTGGCATCACAAATGGGGGGTGAATTAACCGGTATGACTTACGTACTTGACGAACCAACGATTGGGCTACACCCAACTGATACAAACAGACTGATTAAGCTGTTAAAAAAGCTGTCAATACAGAACACCATAGTGGTTGTTGAACATGACGAGGACATTATTCGGGCAGCGGATCATATTATTGAACTGGGCCCGGGAGCCGGAGAAGCAGGTGGAGAAATAATTGCAAGCGGCCCTGTTAAAGAACTGCTGGCTAACGAAAATTCAATAACCGCCCCCTATCTGATTCACAAACCATCCCTGGCCCTGGCAGCTCCAACAATGACTGATCCTGTGATAAAAATACACGGAGCTTACGCAAACAATTTGAAAAAGATCGATGTATCACTTCCTGCTAATGGAATTTCTGTAATTACAGGAGTTTCGGGTAGTGGTAAAAGCAGTTTATTGTTTGATGTTGTCGCTTCTTCGGCTGTTCAAAGGAGTCCGGCAAATTGCCAGTCAATTGAAGGCCTTGATTTATTTGATGAGGTCAAAGTGATTGACCAGCATCCCTTAACCGGTAGTGTCAGTGGAACGCTCATCACCTATCTCGCCTTGTATGATTACATCAGGAATCTGTTTGCTGAAACGCAACAAGCTCGCGAGCAACAATTGAATAAATCACATTTCTCTTTCAACGTGAAGGGGGGTAGGTGCGAGACCTGCAAAGGACAGGGACAGATCAAAGTCTCCATGGACTTCCTGGCCGATGTGTGGGTTACCTGTCCGGATTGCAATGGCACCAGGTTCAATTCCAATGTACTGAACGTGAAAACAGGCGGACTCAATATTGCCGAAGTCTTGGAACTCACTGTACTGCAAGCCATTGATTTCTTTGATGAACACAAAAAGTTAAAATCTGCATTTGAGCTCGTTGCCGAGCTGGGCCTTGCCCATCTTAAACTGGGGCAACCCTCCTCCACTTTTTCAGGAGGTGAAGCCCAACGCATTAAAATGGCTGCAGAACTGATAAAACCAGATGCAGGAAAATGCCTGTACCTGCTCGATGAACCAACCACCGGTCTTCACTTCATGGATATTGAAAAGCTTATCAATGTGTTAAACCGTATTGCCACCAATGGACATGCAGTTTATATCATTGAACAC
>DASQZK010000296.1:0-2832 GCA_035638735.1 Bacteroidales bacterium | reverse complement strand
ATCCTTGCTATTATCTTTTTCGTGTTTGCCGTATACCTCTTTACCGGTATTTTTGGTAATAACCTGTGGGCTATCAATGCAATGATACCTCCCAAATCTGAACAGAGTTTTAATATCGGTTCAACAACCGTTGTGTCGGTCGATCAGGAGGACACTGAAAATTATTGCGGACCTGGGAAATACAGCGAGATGTTTGAATTTCCCTACGGGATCAAAGGATATTTCAATTATGAGGATGGCGTGAACTGTGCCATAGCCAAGAATAAACCCATATTCCTTGATTTTACAGGCCATACCTGCAGTAATTGCAAACAGATGGAAAGCCAGGTCTGGTCAGATCCTGAAGTCCAGAAACGCCTGAAGGAAGACTACGTCATCATTTCACTTTATACCGACGATAAGACAAAACTGCCGGAAGACCAGTGGGTTACCCGGACCGATGGCAAGGTACTGAAAACGATAGGCGAAATAAACAAGTATTTCGAAATCGATCATTTCGGGACTATCGCCACGCCCCTTTATGTGCTTACCGATGCGAAGGGGAATCTTCTTACCGAACCCAAAACCAAAGATCTGAATGTGGAAAGTTACCTGGAGTTTTTGGATAAAGGCCTTGAAAACTTCGACGCTGAAAGTGCAAAATAGACTTTTAATTATATAGGTGCTTACAACTTGAGAATATCCACCTGTAGTACCCCTAAATTCCCTGTTAGGAGACTATAGGACCATGGTATTTAGGTGAATCCGGGTGATTTTGTTTTAATCTGAAAGCGTTTTAGGTGAGAAATTATGTTCTGAATCAGCTTCCTGCGATAACCAGCCTCCTTTCCCCGGCATACTCAATTTTTGTTTCAGAGATTATTATACTTGTGCGTACAAGTTGTTTTTTATAAATTAGCCATCCGGAGGACAATGGCATTTGCCGGCCATGCGTTAAAAGACTGGAAACAGGGTATTAATATGACCGGCATACCTGTCGCTCCTGTATTTCCGTTGTATTTTTAATGTAAACACCCTTCAATTATGGCTTCCGGTAAACATGTATCCCGTCGTGGTTTTTTCAAGACTTCAGCACTGGCATCAACTTTTATGCTGGGTGGTGCTTCTGTGAGTTCCTGTGCCTCTTCGCATCAGTTGGACGATACAGAGCCCTTCCCTGTTTTTCATCATCCCGGTTTCGATCCGTCCAAAGGTGTTTCCGGACTTTTATTTTCGCAGATCGGTTATGAAGCCGGGCACCCGGTCAGGGTTATTGTGAGGCTGCCCTCGAAGGACTTGTTAAGCGGGCAGGCCGAGTGCCGGTTGATTCCCGGGGGTGATGAGCGCGGGTACAAAACGGAATGCAAATACTGGGGTGAACAATGGGGCAGCCACTGGTGGGTAGCGTCATTCACCGGCATCGATGAGAACGGTGAGTGGTCGGTTGAGGTGTCAGATGGTGGAAAGACGCGGATGACCGATCATGGTCTGCGGGTTGGGAAAGACCTGTTGTGGGATGCCTCCGTACCGTGGGCTTCTGTCGATATGCTCGAACGAAGGAAACATTTTACGAAAGTAGGGGCAGGCTGGCAGGATGCCGGCACGCTGTGGGTTGAGAGTTGCGCCCAGAGTGCCATGATCATCGGGCTCGGGGAACTGCTGATAAAGGGCAAAAACAGGTTTGACGATGATTTTATTCAGCGTATTTACGATCAGATCATCATCGGATGTAACTACCTGGTGATGACAGCCGATAAGGCCGAAGAACTCGGCTATCCTGCCGGAGCCATGTCGCACGACCTGCTTGGTCACGAAAAAGATATTCTTCCCAACGATGCGACCAAGGCTGTTGTAGCCTTATACCGGGCTGCCAGGTTGCTGCCTGATACGTATGGGGAGAAAAAGGGAATATATCGCAGGACGGCCGCTAAAACGTTCAACTGGCTCATGAACACGGCACAGCCTATGGGTAGTTATGGCTTCAGTTTCAGTCAGAGGGGATTATCACCCGACACCCCTATCCCGGGGGATGAGTTTCAGACGCGTGACCTGGTGGCCATGTGCTGGGGTGCACTGGAGAAATGGAAGACAGATGGGCGAAAGGAGAAAGACAAGGCTGCCTGTACGAAGCTTGCAGCAAGGATCATGGCGCGGCAGTTTTCAAAGAGCAACCCGGAAAACGGTTATTACGGCCATTTTCATGAATATGACAGTCTCCCGTTCAGTGAGAAATCATGGTGTCATTGCATTGTAGGCAAAGATTTCGGTTCTGATATCGGGGGTTTTTACCCCAATTACCTGATGCCGTTTATCGAGATGACGAGCCTCTAGCCCGACCATGAAGAGGCTGGTTATTGGCGGAAGACACTTACTGAGTTTGCACAGGGCTTCCTTATCCCGGCTTGCGAAGCCAATCCGTTTCTTATCGTGCCACTCGGCATCTTCGGTAAGGAAGGTCCTATCTGGTTTGCCGGACCGTTTCACGGCACAAACACCATCTACGGTTACACGGCTGCCCTGGCTCTTGAGCTGGCTTCAATGCTTGATGAACCGCGACTGAAAGACATCGCATACGGAAATCTTTTATGGCTGGCCGGGTTGAATGCAGGTATTACCAAAGAGAATCTCAAAGCCTGCGTGATCTTCAGTACCGATGTGCCTGAAGGTGCCGCTTTGCCTGCCAGCATGATGTGTGGTGTGGGTAACCGGTGGGCGGGTACCTGGTTCGGTACCCGCGGTGTGATTTGTAATGGTTTTTCTACCGGCGAGCAGTTCAAGATGGACACGAAACCGGTGAAGGCCAATGACGGGCCGGTATCGTTTACCGACGAAGACTGGATCCCTCATAGTGCC
>DASQZK010000295.1:0-4233 GCA_035638735.1 Bacteroidales bacterium | reverse complement strand
CTTTCAAAGCCTCATTCATAAAATATTCGTCGGAAAACAGTGGATATGCCATAAAAAATATTTAAGCTTTATCTGTAGAATGACCGCTATTCTTCTTATTTTCGCATTCTAAGAAAAAGATGTTTAACCAGTTGCCTTACCGTGGTAAAACTGACCTTCATGGTTTATGGTTCAAAAGTAATCATTTTTACAGAGCCGGTGACCCCGGCATGAACCTCCTGCTTTCAGCGGCAGCCTTTCGACGTTGCACCCGGTTAAGTGAAACAGATCAATTCATACATAAACATGTACAGAACACACACCTGCGGAGAATTAACGATTAAGAATGTTGAAGAACGTGTTACCCTTAGCGGATGGGTGAACAAATCAAGGGATCTTGGTGGCATGACCTTCATCGATCTCAGGGACCGGTATGGCATCACCCAGCTTGTTTTCAATATGGAGACCAATGCCGGCCTGTGTGAGAAAGCCAGAGATCTTGGCAGGGAATATGTTATACGTGTTACCGGCAAAGTGGCCGAGCGAAGCAATAAGAATCTCAAGATGCCCACCGGTGAAATTGAGATTATCGTTGATGAGCTGGAGATATTGAATGTGTCGAAGACTCCGCCGTTCACCATTGAAGAAAAAACCGACGGGGGCGATGATATCCGGATGAAGTACCGTTACCTTGATCTGCGCCGCGAAGTGGTAAGGCGTAACCTTGAACTGCGGCATAAAATGGCCCAGGAAGTGAGAAAATACCTTAGCAGTGAAAATTTCATGGAAGTTGAAACACCGGTACTTATCAAATCGACACCCGAAGGGGCTCGCGACTTTGTGGTTCCTTCACGCATGAATCAAAACCAGTTTTACGCCCTTCCACAATCACCCCAGACATTCAAGCAGCTGCTCATGGTAGCCGGTTTCGATAAATATTTCCAGATCGTTAAATGTTTCCGGGACGAAGATCTGCGGGCCGACCGCCAGCCGGAGTTCACCCAGATTGACTGTGAAATGGCTTTCGTGGAGCGTGATGATATCCTGAATACATTTGAAGGATTGGTCAGACATCTTTTTTCAAGTGTCCTCGATATTGAAGTGGATGAAAAAATTCCCCGCATGCCCTTCCACGAAGCCATGAGCCGTTACGGGACGGACAAGCCTGATCTTCGCTTCGGCATGCCTCTTGAAGAACTGACGGCAGACGTAAAAAACAGCGGTTTTGCCGTCTTCGACAATGCCGAATACGTGGGGGCCATCAATGCTGAAGGCTGTGCTGATTATTCACGTAAGCAGCTTGATGAACTGACTGAATGGGTAAAACGCCCGCAGATTGGTGCTATGGGGCTTATCTATGTAAAATGTAATCCCGACGGCACTTTCAAGTCATCGGTCGATAAATTTTTCGATCAGGCTGCCCTCTCCGGTTGGAGTGAAAAACTTAACGCCAAAGCCGGTGATCTCATACTGGTCATGGCCGGCGGAGGCAAAAAAACACGCAATGCCCTTGGTGAATTAAGGCTGGAAATGGGCAAACGCCTTGGCCTTCGCGATAAGAACATATACAAACCCCTGTGGGTTATTGATTTCCCCCTGTTTGAATGGGACGAAGAGACGCAGCGTTATTACGCCATGCATCACCCGTTCACCTCACCTATGGAAGAAGATATTGCATTCTTCGAAACCGATCCGGGCAAAGTGAGGGCCAAAGCCTACGACCTGGTCATCAACGGCGTGGAAATTGGTGGCGGATCCATCAGGATCCACGATGAAGACCTTCAGAAGCTGATGTTCAAACAGCTCGGCTTTTCCCCTGAAGAGGCGCAGGATCAGTTTGGCTTCCTGATGAACGCTTTCCGGTACGGTGCACCGCCCCATGGAGGTATCGCTTTTGGCTTCGATCGCTGGGTGTCGTTGTTTGCCGGACTCGATTCCATCAGGGACGTTATCGCTTTCCCGAAGAACAACGCCGGCAGGGATGTTATGATCGATTCACCATCAGGAATATCCCAGGAGCAGCTGGATGAGCTGGGACTGATATTAAAAAAGGGAGACGAGAAAAAAAAATAGACCGGAAAATTTCTCTTTTCCATGTTTAGATCAACAATTTAGAACAGAGCACCTATGAAAAAGATGATCCTTTTTATGGCTCTCCTTATGGCCCTGTCTGTTTTGTCGGCACGACAGGCAAAAGCACAGGGGAAAAAAAACCAGATCAAGACAAGCCTGGTCATGCCCCTGGCCAGTGTATTTGAACTCTCCTATGAAAGGATGCTCAATACCGAAATGAGTCTCCAGCTTGGTGTGGGCATCGGATCAATGAATTACGTCAATCCCCAGTTCAGGTATTTCCTCAGTGAAAACCTCGAAGCTCCTTCCGGAGCGTTTATTTCACCTTACTTTCTTATTGGAGACGAGATCTCAGGCGGTGGACTGACGGTCGGCTATCAGCGCCTGTTCAAGCAGAAAATATCCCTCGAGGCTTATTTGGGTCCTCTTATCGCTGGTAATGTTACCGTATGGGGCGGCATTAATGTCGGCCTCGCCTTCTGAAAATAAACATCTGTTTGAAGGTTTATTAATATGCCATTCGAAAAAGAACATTTTTTAATTCCTCCCGTACAAGGCATTTGTAACATTAAATTCCGTATTGATTTTGCAAGATGTTGATAAATGTTCGAAAAATCATCGGGAACATGCCATTTATATGGCGTTCTTTGTAAGCGATAACCAATAAACAGAATAATCATGAGAAAAATCTTTACCCTAACAGCAATTATGCTTTTGTCGGCCTCCGTAATGGTTAATGCGCAGGAAAAGAAGAATATTATTAAAACCAGCCTTACGTCCATCTTCTTAAAAACGGTTAACCTGGATTACGAACATGTTCTGAATGAAAGTTCAAGTTTTCAACTCGGGTTTTATTATACAGGCGCCGGTCTCTTCAGTGCACATTTTAACGGCTTTGCCATCACTCCGGAATACCGGTATTATCTTTCCGGCAATAAAACAGCTCCCAACGGACCATATATTGCACCTTACGCAAGATACCAGAACTTCACGGCTAAGGAAGGCTCCCCCGGAGATCCCTCCTATGCAAAAGGAACCGTGAGCATTGTCAGCGCCGGACTGGTAGTCGGTGTCCAGAGAACATTTAAAGATAAGATCTCACTGGGCGCCTATATCGGGCCTGGCTATTACTTCCCGAATGTATCCTATGAAAGTACCGATGGCTCATTTGACTTTGGTTCCTTCAACTCCAATGGTTTTGTCTGGGGACGTGCCGGTATCGATATCGGGATTATGTTCTGACCCTGCTTTCCGGGATGCATTCCCCTGTCAGAATTCAAGTTCGAGTTGTTTATCGAACAGGTTAAAAGATTTGCGGTGCCATTTTGTGGCACCGTATTCTTTTATAGCCTCCCGGTGGGCCCTGGTGGCATAACCTTTATTTCTATCCCATAAATACTGGGGAAAATCTTCATGGAGCTCTTTCATGAAATCGTCGCGGTACGTTTTTGCCAGGATGGAGGCAGCGGCAATAGAAAAATACAATCCGTCCCCACCAATTATGCAGGTGTGGGGAATGCCCGGGTAAGGGTTGAACCGGTTACCATCGATAAGCAGATGGGCAGGCACTTTTTTTAGACCTTCCACAGCTCGGTGCATAGCCAGGAAGGATGCATTCAGAATGTTGATCTCGTCGATTTCCTCAACCGTTACCACGCCTACGGCCCAGTCAACAGCTTTTTCCTCGATCTCTTCTCTCAGCTCATATCGCCGGGGCTCCATGATCTGTTTGGAATCATTCAACAGCGGATGTTTGTACCTCGCCGGCAATACTACAGCAGCTGCATAGACGGGACCCGAAAGGCAACCCCTTCCGGCCTCGTCGCATCCCGCTTCTTTTATTCCTATCTTGTAGCAACTCTTAAGCATTCATCAACACGTTTTCTATTAATCGCCAAAACCTGGCGGCCGTATTATCCCAACTGAACATGGCAGCCTGTTTCCGCCCTTTTTCTGCGAGTTCTTTTTGTAATGATGTATCGCTGGCTACCATTAACATATTCCCGGCAATTGATTCAATATCTTCCGGAGCACAGTGAAGTGCTGCTCCTCCCGACACTTCCGGCAGCGATGTGGCATCCGACGCAATGACGGGTATTCCGCATTTCATGGCTTCAACCATCGGGATTCCGAATCCTTCAAAAAACGGCACGTAGGTCATCGCCCGGGCTGAAGCCAAAA
>DASQZK010000294.1:0-4361 GCA_035638735.1 Bacteroidales bacterium | reverse complement strand
CTGGATAAAGGAAATATACGCGTTGCTGAAAAAACCGCCGGCGGATGGGTTGTCAACCAATGGATCAAGAAAGCCGTTATCATGTACTTCCCCATCAGCAAGATGGAAACGATTGACATTCCGCCTTTTGAATTCCACGACAAAATCCCCCTGAAGAAAAATTACAGTAAACTCGGGGTGCGCGTCGTCCCTCATGCCATAGCCCGTTACGGGGCCTACCTCTCCCCGGGGGTCATCATGATGCCGTCGTATGTCAATATCGGAGCCTACGTTGATGAAGGAACCATGGTCGATACCTGGGCTACCGTTGGTTCGTGCGCACAGATCGGCAAAAATGTTCACCTCAGCGGAGGCGTTGGCATCGGTGGTGTACTCGAACCGGTACAGGCTGCACCAGTAATTATTGAAGACAATTGCTTTATCGGTTCGCGGTGCATCGTGGTTGAAGGAGCTCGCATCGAAAAAGAAGCCGTTCTAGGTGCAAACGTCGTCATCACCGGATCAACAAAGATTATCGATGTCACCACAACGGAAAAGACCGAATACAAGGGCTTCGTACCAGGCCGGTCGGTAGTTATCCCCGGGAGTTATACCAGGACATACCCTGCTGGTGAATTCCAGGTGCCCTGTGCACTTATCATCGGCCGCCGGAAAGAATCTACCGATCTGAAAACCTCGCTAAACAACGCACTTCGTGAATATAATGTCGCATTCTGACAGCTATGAGAACAGGTTTCGACGCTAAACGGGCATTTTATAACTTCAGCGGACTGGGAAATTACAGCCGGAATATCATTTCGCTGTTGAACCGGTTTTATCCCGATGACGACCAGGTCCTTTATACCCCTGGAACAGGAGAAGTCCGCCCCGGTTTTCCTCCGCCCGGAGCCTGTGTTAAAATACCGCAGGGTTTTCTCGCCAATACGTTTAAGTCGTACTGGCGAAGCGTCGGCCTGACAAAACAACTGGAAAACGACGGAATTGAGATTTACCACGGTCTGAGTAACGAACTGCCTGCCGGCATTCAACATCAAAAAGTCGCTTCAGTAGTAACCGTACACGATCTTATATTCATCAGGTTTCCGGAGCTTTACCACCGTATCGACCGGAATATTTACCGTAAGAAAATCACCCACGCCCTGAAGTCAGCCTCCCGTATCGTGGCTATAAGTGAACAAACCAAACGCGATATAATCGAATATACCGGCACACCAGCCACGAAGATTAACGTTGTGTACCAATCCTGTAACCCGTCGTTCATTCCCGAATCTTCACCCCACATACGGGAAGCTGTAAAGCTAAAATACGACCTGCCCGATACGTATCTACTTTATGTTGGTACAATCGAAAAGAGAAAAAACCTGCTCACCATTGTTCGTGCCCTGCACCAGGGCCGGATCGGCCTCCCTCTTGTCGTAATCGGCCGCGAAACAAGTTATGCTGCCCTGGTACACGACTACATCACAAAATACCAGGTTCCGGGCATCCGGTTTCTGAAGAATGTGCCAAATACAGACCTGCCACCCATCTACCAGCAGGCCATGCTCTTTATCTACCCTTCTTCGTTCGAGGGCTTCGGAATCCCGGTACTTGAAGCACTTAATTCAGGCGTACCCGTTATCGCCGGCAAAGGCAGCTGCCTTGAAGAAACAGGCGGCCCCCATTCGGTTTATGTCGATCCTCTTGACACAGACAATATGGCCCATGAGATAAAAAGACTGTCAGGCGATGAACCATTGCGAAGAAAGATGGTTGAAAAAGGAAAACAGTTCGCTGTACAATTTTCTGAAGAAAACACAACCAGGACACTTCATGAACTCTATGAATCACTCCTCTGACTATAACGAAGATCTGAAGCAGGCCATCAAAACCCTTAAGGAAGGCGGGATCATCCTCTACCCTACCGATACCGTATGGGGCATAGGTTGCGATGCCACCAATGAGGCTGCCGCCACTCGCATTTACGGCCTTAAGAAGAGGGAAGACACCAAATCGATGCTGATCCTCCTCGATCACGACGGCAGGCTGGAACGATACGTCAGTGAAGTGCCCGAAATCGCTTATGAGCTCATCGAAGTCAGCGATAAACCCATTACCATTATTTATCCCGGGGCAAAAAACCTGGCAGCAAACCTGGTAGCAGCCGATGGCAGTATCGGAATCAGGATTAGCATGGACGAATTCAGCCGGAAACTGGTTTACGGTCTCGGCAAACCGATCGTATCCACCTCGGCTAATATCTCGGGGGAACCGGCACCCCGGAATTTCGACGGCATCACCGATTATATAAAAGACAACGTCGATTATGTAGTGAAATACCGGCAGGATGACCTTACAAAAGCACTTCCTTCATCGATCATCAAGCTCGGCACAGGCGGTCAGATACAGATCATCAGGAAATAACCCGCCGTGGAAACCGTTATCACAGCCGGCATTCCACAGCAGGACAAGGATTAAACGAAAGAGATTATTTTTCGGGCCTGATACTGCCACTTCCTGCAACCATTGAGCTAACCTTGGGCGTTCCCCTGTACATGATATCTCCGCTGCCGGCAATAGTAGCCCCCAGTTCTCCCGTCACATTCACATTACAGCTTCCGGAACCACTGATTTTACCATCGAACCCGCTGGTCACAAAATCAAATGCATCGATATCACCCGATCCTGCCAGGGCAACATCAAATTCTCTGGTCTGCCCTGAAAGCGTAATTTTGCCCGAACCCGAGATCCTGGCATCCAGCTCTCCCGATTGCAGGTCGGCAAATTCTATATCCCCGCTGCCGGCGAGCCTGAGGGTCAGCTCCCCGGCCTTAAACAACCTTTTTGCCGTTACGGTTGCCGAACCGGCAACAGATAAATTTTCAAGTTCAGGTACGGTAATATGGATGGTAACATCCCCCTTTAACCTCTGACCCGGCTCCCTGAGCTTGATCACAAGCTGGTTGTCGTTTACAGTGGCTTTAATTTTTTCAAGGGTGGAAGGATCCGCTTCGATGACCAGGTTCTGCGGTGAACCCTGGTCAAGGTGCACATCGGCAGGAATAGAAATACTGATCTTATTGAACGGATCAACGGGCATTTCTTCATCATTGAACGGTTTGTCAAGGACCCTGCTTCCGACAAATCCCGACAATACGACTATAAGCAGTGCCGAAATAAGAGACAGAATGGTGGTTGTTGTTTTCATAGTATGATTATTAGTGTGATGTCTGATTCAAAGACGCCAAAAGAAAGCCAGTGTTGCATATTAAAAAATAAATTGTAACCTTTCGCTCAATTTGTAAACTGAAGATAGTATACGATGAGTTCAGAATCGACACATTTTAAACATAATACGCCTATCCAGATCAGGTTTAACGACATTGATATACTGGGACACGTCAATAATTCCGTGCATCAGAATTATTACGATATTGCACGGGTGGAATACTTCAAGTCCGTCTTAAATGAAGAGATAGACTGGTTCGGCTTCACTGTCGTCATCGCCTCCATCAGTATCGATTTTTTCTCTCCCGTCATCCTGGAACAAAAAGCTGCGGTGCGTACCAGGGTAGAACAAATAGGTGAAAAAAGCCTGACCATGGTCCAGGAACTCTTCAATGCCGAAACCGGCGCTGTGAATTCCTTCAACCGCGCAGTGCTTGTAGGTTTTTCACGGAAGGATTGCGTAACCACAAGCATCCCCGAAAACTGGAAAGCCGACATCACCCGTTATGAAAAAAATATAAACCTGAAATACCCGGTCAATTCCAACTAGTACGCTCCTGAATCCCTTGGGAAATTATGTATAAATAAATATACATTTTGTTTAATTTATTATATATTAAATAAACATTTATGTATATTTAATACATATTACTATACTTTTTTTGATATGAATATACAATTAAAAAAAAAAGGGGCGTCATATTGAAGCGTCACCATCACGAACATTCATAAATCAGGAATAATCTGCCGGGTCATACTGAAACAGTGCCGGCCATCAGTAGTTGACTTACAATTCCGTCAGTCCTTCCGGGAGTTTCATATAAATGATTTTTTTTCGCCTGTTAATGCGAAGGACGAAGTCTTCATGTACAGGAATGTACACGTCGCGGTTGTCGATATGGGTAAGGAAGAGGGGGTTGGCTGGATTATCGATAAAATCGTCAATGGTAGCCGAGAAACCTGAAATTTCGTCCACTATGCGGTAACCGTTGAAAAGAGGAGCTGAGGAAAGGTCAAATGCGCGGGTATCGAATTTATTCGCTTCGGCATAAAGCGGTTTACTGCGAAGTATGGCAGCATCCGTCTCCGAATCGACAAACTCAAATTTAATGTAAGCCGTGTCGCCCTGCGGGCGGATCTCTTCAATAAAAAAG
>DASQZK010000293.1:0-11099 GCA_035638735.1 Bacteroidales bacterium | reverse complement strand
TGAATATGACGACCCTGAAAACCAATTCCATTAATGTTCCACCTGAACCGGGTATTATCAACGCTCACATTCACCATAATTATCTCATCGTTCAGACCAAACAAAAAATTATCGTTTACAACTATATCGAAGACCCTCCGGAAGACCCATGAAAATTTAGTACCGCAGAAAGACAGTCCTCCATTCCCGGTAGATGGCTATCAGAAACACAAGTCTCAACGCTAAAGCTGGTCAGGGTTTCTTTCATCTGCCGGAAAAGCCTTTTCCTATTTAAAGCAAAATAAATTACCATATTAAAATGGCATGAATTATCTTTAAGATTTAAAATTAACACAACAATTACATGACAGGGATACAGAACTCTAAAGGAATGCATATCGCGGTGGCCGGAAATATCGGATCGGGAAAAACCACCCTGGCCGGACTACTGGCAAAACAGTATGTATGGGAAGCACAATATGAAGATGTCGACGACAATCCCTACCTGAATGACTTTTATGAAGATATGCAGCGTTGGTCATTTAACCTTCAGATCTATTTCCTGAACAGTCGTTTCAGCCAGATTGTTAAAATCAGGCAATCGAACAAAACCGTTATCCAGGACAGGACTATTTACGAGGATGCATATATATTCGCACCCAATCTTCATTCTATGGGACTTATGGGCACCAGGGACTTCGAAAATTATTTTGCCCTTTTTAACCTGATGTCGTCACTCATTGAACCACCCGATCTTCTTATCTACCTGCGGGCTTCCATCCCGACACTGGTCAACCAGATCAACAAAAGAGGCCGGCGGTATGAGAACAATATCCGCCTTGATTACTTAAAACGACTCAACGAAAGATACGAAGCCTGGATCGAATCCTATAACCTGGGCAGACTGCTCATTATCAATGCCGACAATTATAACTTTCCGGAAAGTTCTGAAGACCTGAGTAAGGTAATCGATAAGATCAATGCGGAGCTACACGGCTTATTTTAAGACCGGACCGGGTAATTAAATACGAAGGAATTCTGTCCCCATAAGGCGCGTATCTCATTGGTTTTCATTTTTCCCATAATAAAATGACTCCTTCAGCGGAGTATGAACTACAAAAATTTTTATTAAATATATTGGTTTATTAAGCAAAAGCTATTAGTTTTGCGGAGCAATTGCGGGAATTGATTCATGGTCCCCACATTGCAAATCATTTTCCTCAGTAGCTCAGCTGGTTAGAGCGGCGGACTGTTAATCCGTAGGTCGTAGGTTCGAGTCCTACCTGGGGAGCCAAAAAGCCGGCCATTGCCGGCTTTTTTTATTTTAAAAAATTGGCTGGATTTACATCCCCGGGACAGATCCTGGTGATTTTAGAACTGGTTGTTTCTCACTTTTCATGAAGGCCCGAACTTAAAAACCCGGGCCAGGTAGTTCAATAAACGTAAAAGACCAAACGCACGATGAAGATTCTAGGAATGGGCAATGCCCTTGTTGATATTATGACCCAGCTGAATGATGACATCATACTGGACAAATTCAACCTGCCTAAAGGCAGTATGACACTTGTTGACAGGGAACTATCCAATTATATCCACATCGAAACTGCCGGCCTTTCTAAGACAAAAGCATCGGGTGGCTCAGCCGCCAATACCATCCACGGGCTAGCTCACCTGGGCAGTGATGTGTCATTCATCGGGAAGATCGGCAGAGATGACATGGGGCGGTTCTTTAAACGCGATATGGAAATCAATAACGTAAAACCTATTCTCTATTCCTCCATTACCGACACAGGAAGAGCGGTTGCCCTTGTAAGCCAGGATTCAGAACGAACCTTTGCAACATATCTTGGTGCCGCTGTTGAATTGTCGGAAGAAGATATCACATCCGATATTTTCACCGATTACGACGTCTTTTATATAGAAGGTTATCTGATAAATAACCTCCCCCTGATCAACAAGGCCCTCCGGCTCGCTCACGGCAAAGGTTTGAAAACGTGCATCGACCTTGCCAGCTTCAACATCGTTGAACAATACAAAGAGGCCCTTCATGCTGAAATCAGGGATAATGTCGATATCATTTTTGCCAATGAGGAAGAAGCCCGTGCGTTTACCGGACTCGAACCGGAAGATGCGCTTGATGTATTATGCGGAATGTGTGAGATCGCTATCGTTAAAACGGGCTCGAAAGGATCACTTATCGGACGGGGACAGGAGAGGATAGCCGTTCCGGCCCTCCGTGTAAATAGCATTGACACCACCGGGGCCGGCGACCTTTATGCCGCAGGCTTCCTTTACGGACTTTCTCGTAATCAGCCTTTAAAAACCTGTGGAGAAACAGGTACCATTCTCGCCGCCAACGTAATTGAAGTGATCGGGGCTAAAATGAAAGAATCGACCTGGGAAAATATCCGCAGGGAAATAAACCTGTTGAACAAAAAATAGACCCTGTTGAATAATCCAATTTCAGCCGGGGTACTCAGTTAAACCGGAGGTTTCATTGACGCTGGCGGCATTCAGCCTGCCACCATATTGACCACGGTCTTTTTCAGAAAGTTCCATTCGATTGAGAAAGAATTGTAACAAAGCCATCCCGTATTATCCACTTTGCCAGACAGCATTCCCTTACAGGAGGATGACCGGTAGGGCAACTTCATCATTAATGCATGACGCCTTCAGTCAGTCTTCCAGATTGGCAGCCTAACCAGAGTCTGTCAATAAAGCCCAGGTGTCTGGATCAAAATGGTCCGGAACAAAGCCTGTTCCGTTCTAAACGGGAGCGTGCAAAAATTTTAATCCACCGTATACGAATGCATAAGAAGAATTAAAATTTTTGTAACAACACAGTTATCGGACATTATGGACAGACACTAACTAAGTTTAGCAATACCCGCTTCCAGCACGTCGTGCAATCTTAACAACCATTCAACACTGTATCATTCCTGCTCAGGACAGATATGACGCGGCCTAACCATAAGTCAACCCGGCATTCTCCCGTCTCCAAACAAGCTATCTTCCTCATTATTAATATTTTTTAACACTCAAAAGGTGAACGTTTTTATTCCCCGGTCTGTTAATTCCAAAGGATTATTATGCGGGAAATTAACGAAGAATATGGGTGAATGTAATTTAGAATCATTCTAATGAGCGGAATAAACATATCAGTATATTTGGATATATATCTGTTTGTCTGATTATTAACTCATATCTCAAGCTCTAAACAGGGTTCTCTAAAAGACTGATACAGACGTTATAAAATGTTAAAAAAGTTCGTGTTTTTAAAAAAACAGTATAATTTTGTCCTACCATTTCTATAGGATTTATAGTTTTTAAAAAAAGCAAATTATGAGAAGGTTATTAGTAATAGTATTCATTATTTCATTTGGCGGGACAGCAGCTCTTATGGCGCAAACAACTTACCGGCTGGCGTCGTCTAAAAGTTCCGTTGTAGTGAAAGGCACCTCAACGCTTCATGATTGGGAGATGACAGCAAAAGAAGTCTCTGCCAGCCTGACTGTAGACAAGGATGGCTCATCGATTAACACAATTGACAATGTCACCTTTTCGGTAAAAGCAGACAAAATTGAGGGTGAAAGTTCAATTATGGATGGTAAGGCCCATGATGCACTTAGATCAAATAAGTACCCTGACATTTCCTTCCGGATGAAGTCGGTTAACAGGTTGGCCTCGACGGGTGGTAACATCAGCGGATCTCTTGACGGAGATGTTACAATTGCCGGGGTAACCAGGAACATCACGGTGCCGTTTTCGGGAACGTTATCCGGGAGCACAATTAAAGTGAACGGTTCCAAATCACTTTCATTGAGCAATTTTAATATTTCACCTCCAACAGCTATGCTTGGCACGCTCAAGACCGGCAATGATATTAAAATCGATTTTAAACTTGAATTCAGCAATTAAACATTTTAATTTCTGCCATATCACTAAAATCTGGTAGTCAAACAATTAACAATTAATCTTAAACATCATTTTAAAAGCACAATTATGAGAAAATTACAATTCCTGGCTATTAGCTTGATATTCACGGCATCGGCATTTGGTCAGACGACTTTTGAGCAACCGCAGATTGATAACATTCAGTTTGACCAGGTGAAAGTCAAGGTTGGAGCTGATTTCGCGATACAATATCAGGCGCTCAGTAATACAGCTGATTCAACTTTGGTACCACTCGGAAGCAACCTTAACCTCCCAACAGCGAACTTCGATCTTGATGCAGACCTGGCCAGAGGCATAAGGGTACATCTGAGAACCTATCTGTCTTCAAAGCATCACAACGACACATGGGTTAAGGGCGGATACCTTATCATGGATCAACTTCCCTTCCTCCATTCTTCAGCCGTTGATAATATTATGAATTATCTGACCCTGAAAGTTGGAGTTATGGAGCTGAACTATGGGGATGAACATTTCAGGCGTTCTGACAACGCAGAGGTCATCAACAATCGCTTTGTGGGCAATTATATTATGGATGCTTTCACAACCGCTCCCGGATTGGAGATCATGTTCTGGAATCCTTCAGGACTCATTCTTATGGGTGGTTTAACCAGTGGTTCACTGAGTCCTGACCTGGTAACCTATAGCTCATATTCGGGTAACTATACCACCATAAATATGGCAAAGGAGCTGGCTGTTTACGGTAAAGTCGGGATTGACAAACAGATCAACGATGACCTGAGGGTACGTGCAACGGTTTCAGGTTATCATAACAAACAAAATCATTTCGGTTCTCTTTATGAAGGCGACCGCGCCGGTTCCCGTTTTTATATGGTTATGGTCACACAGTCTGAAGCTAACGGAGATGTCACACCGGGAGATTATCGTGCTTCAGGACGTTGGTCACCGGGATTTACAAATAAAGACAATTCCGTCATGCTGAACCTCTTCACCCGTTTCCATGGACTCGAATTCTTCGGAACCATTGAGCAGGCAAAAGGAACACCTGCATTCGGCGGACCTGACTTTAATTTCAACCAGTATGCTGCTGAAGCTCTGTATCACTTTGGTGGTGACGATCAGTTCTATGGTGGTGCAAGATATAACTATGTGAAAAACGATAAGGACATGAATGTCAATCGTTACGAAATTGCAGCCGGCTGGAATATGACCAAAAATATTATTACTAAAGTTGAATATGTAAACCAGACTTACAACAATTTTACAGATAAATATGGAAGTGACGCCGGATTTAATGGCGTTATGGTAGAGGCAGGTATTTCATTCTAATTCGTGGTTAGTTGTTTTATCCGGGGTCCAGCCTTGTCGCTGGTCCCGGATTTTTTCACTTCCTGAAAACAGTCATATCTGCAGATAAAAAATAAGAGAATGACCTGATGAAAATAAAAACGGTATTACTGCTATTGCTCATAATGATTCCTGTTGCTCTTTTTGCACAGAAAGGGGAGGTAGTATCATATATTCCGGAAAACTGCGAAGGTTACATTGATATTAACGGAGAAACCAATCTCGCAGATTTTCATCTCAGCCAGGTCCTTGATCACCAACTATATCTTTCCGTTGAAGATACGCACTGGGCACGAAGTTCCGATTCTTCCAGTACAACCGAGATTCATATTCCCGTTAAACAATTTAATACCGGCAACCCTTTTCTTTATCACGATTTTCTTGATCTGATGAAAGCGCAGGAACATCCCGAAATAATTATTAAAATTCCAAATAACCAGCTGGAGAACGTTTTTTACGGGTACCAAACCATCGATCCCCGGATAAGCATCACCCTGGCCGGTATCTCACACCAGTATAAAGTTGAATGCACGGTAAACAGCTGCAGCAGTAATGGCATTTTTCTCAGGGGTGAACAAAAGATCCGGCTTACCGATTTCAACATTGATCCTCCGGTGAAATCGATGGGACTAATTCGTGTAAAGAATGAAGTAATTATTAACTTTGGTTTCAATTTGGCATTAATGAACGAAACATCCTTCCTGAGCAAGTGAAATTCAGTACTAAAATACGATACGGCCTTCGTGCAATGATTGAAATTGCAGCAGACGACTCCAGTAGCGGCGTATTTCAAAAAGACATTTCAAATAACCAGGGTATTTCCATAAAGTACCTCGATCATATCATTCATGCCCTAAAAGCTGCCGGACTTATCAGCAACTTAAAGGGCAAGAAAAGCGGTTATGTACTTACACGCAAAGCTTCTGAAATTTCAGTATTTGATATCCACAATGCCTTCGAACCGGGTATCTGCATCATCGATTGTCTTTCAGAACATATTCACTGCGACCGTCTGACCGGTTGTTCAGCCAGAGGCTTTTGGGGAGACCTCAATCAACAAATTGTCGATTACTTTAAGTCTGTTTCACTCGAAGATCTGGTAAATAAAGAAATGAGCCTTCTCGAAACAGGAATTTGACCCTTTCCTACTACGGCGTTTTACATGCATTCATTCTCCGGGTCGCAGCCTGTAAAAAACCATCCATTAATCCTATCTCACACTTTCCAGTCCTTCCTCGTGCATGATCCATGTTTTACCGGCCATCCTGTAATCGGAGTAATGATCCAGGTTATAAACGCCTTCGAGAAATACACCGGTATTCTTGTCGAAGTGAACCGCTTTACCCTCCGGTACATAAATCGTGACATCGAGCCTCTGCAGCCTCCATTTTTCACCAGAGCCGGCACGGAACCACGGATCGACCGTCAGGAGTGAATCCTGAAGGGTGTAATTGAAGGCAATCTTTTCAGCCATACTGGCTGCCGTTTCTTCATCAGGACCCCTCGACCCTTTTTCCATACGCAATTCATAAGCATCACTGCGCCCCTTTTCGACGTCGATGGTGACCTCTCCATAAAGATTATCATCTTTCATTACGTACCGTCTGTCATCTATTCTGAAATGTTCATCCTGCTTTATTCGTGCCAGCATCTGCGGATTAACCCTAACATACAAGGTGTCGCCAGGAACCTGTTCCAGGATTTGTGATGAGCTTACCTGATCGCTTTCTCTGTAATTACCGGCTTCAATGGCAATGAGCGAAACAGCCGTAATAAGGGCAAGAATCCACAAACCAAATGCACCTGCACCAAGTGACCTGTCTTTGGCCTTGAACCTGAATAACGCCTTGAAAAGACCATAAACAACGGCCAAAATTGGGATAAGAATCACAAGTGAACCGGCAATGGCGATGATACCGGCATTGGTCGGATTTACAAACGGGAGAAAGGAATCGATGAACTCCGTGTCGATAGAATGAAAAATTCCAAACGGAACGATGCTGGCCCCGAAAAAGGCAATACCCAGGGCACTGGCAATGATACCCACACCAATAATGACAAAGAAAAGAGCAATGAGGATGACAATCACTTTAACGAAAGCGACGATGATCACCCCCAGGATGCGAAAAAATTCAGTGAAGAAATCCTCGGTTTTCCTGCCGGCATCAGAACGACGTGCCTTTTTCAGGTTCTCTTTTACATCTTCATATTCGCCCCTGATTTTTTTTTCCAGGTTCGACACATTGACCTTCTCTCCCCGCATCTCCAGTTTTTGAGCGGCCGTGCCGGCTTTGGGTACTGCTATCCACAATACCAGATAAATGATGACAGGAAAGCCCCAGCCAACAAGAATCAGTACAACAAATAATATCCTTAACACAACCGGATCGACATTAAAATAGGCACTCAGCCCTGCGGCAACCCCTCCTATAACAGCATTATCAGGATCCCGGTATAACCGCCTGTAATGATGGGAGCCTGTAGGACCTGTTTTTTCCTGTTCTCCTTCTTCTTCTGCGAAATCCTCGGGCCGGCCCATGATCGTTATCACTTCTTCTACATCCGACACGGTAATAACCTGGGAATTGTCCTTGAGCCTCTCATTGAAAATTTCCGCAATCCTGTTCTCAATGTCAGCAATGATCTCTTTGCTTTCTTCAATATTGGAAAAATGACTACTGATCCGATCCAGGTAGATCTTCAGCTTTTCGTAAGCGTCCTCGTCTATGTGAAAGATTTGTCCGCTTAAATTAATTTTTAATGCTTTTTTCATCGTATGTATACTTTAAAGTTATTTTTCCTTTTTTATGGATTCTATAGAATCAACCAAATCGGCCCACGACTTATCCAACTCCTTTAAAAACTTTTGTCCCAGTTCGGTAATTGTATAGTACTTCCGTGGCGGACCCTGGGTTGACTCTTCCCAACGATAACTCAGCAACCCGGCATTCTTCTGCCGGGTAAGGAGAGGGTAAAGGGTTCCTTCAACAACAATAAGCCTGCTATCCTTCAGCAAATTGATGATATCAGTCGCATAGGCATCCTCCCGGGAAAGTATCAGCAATATGCAATACTCCAGGATTCCCTTCCTCATCTGCGCTTTTGAATTTTCAACGTTCATTTTTTCATATTTTAATTATTTTCCTTCATCCATTGACCCGGCTCCATCATCCACATTTCAAATTCAAGAGAATCTTCAGTGAACTCATCAGTATCGGCACCCTCATCAAAACCCGGTAAGTCAGTATATGCAGAACGGGATTCGCCATTGTCCCCGCGAATCAGCCGTAACTGAACGTCTGTTCCCTGTTCAGGATCTTTCCTGATTGTTTTTGCGGGGTCAGTGTTAGATAATAGTGCCAGACTGAAAAAAACAATGACCATTAATGTAAGTAGAGTTTTCATTTTTAAAAATACTAGCTATAACATAATTGATTTGTATACAAAGATATGGTATTTTATTACTACTATGCAATACATAGTTCTATTTTTTTTGAATTTATTTTTTATTATCCTGTTTTACTGCGCTTTACAAAGTATTAAAATAATGACATTTTTACCATCAGAAGAAAATGAGGGTAAAAATGAAACTTATTTCACTCCCTTTCTGTTGCTCAAAACCTGAATTTGGAACGACGTCATTCTTTAGTATGTGTAATAGTTATACAATGAGCGTGTAATATTTACACACGCTACCTGATAACCATTGAAGTTGCGTGATCTTCCGTTTCATGGCGTTGGGGACAATCATATTAGAATTGGTCTTCACTTCAAATACGAAGCGTTAGGTCCCGGAATAAATCTGGTCTATCCAACGTGTCGGGACCTGCGTAAGCCGGGTTACCCCAACTTTTAGCCCACCCGAAAAGGCCAGATATACAAAGTGATCTATCAGGCAGTGTTCTTTCGCATATTCCATTACCCGGGCTATACCCTCATGTGCCTGGCATAATTCCGGTCGGAGAACGCATTCTTCGGTTTCGGGTGCAGAAATAAAACAGGGATAGCAGTAACCCTGGGCGAATGATGTTTTCGTGAACCGCCCACATTTAATGCACTGGATTTCCCCGGTAAATTCAAGCCGTATTTCCCGGCCGATCAGTTCATTCACAGAAAAAGTGTCGCCACGATCATTTAAATCGAGAAAATATCCGACTGGATTCCCGGGAATTGTCGACATCTTTCGTCATCCGCCTTTACGTGTCATCGTATTGTTTTCAAACAAGAAAACAAAATCAGAGGGTAAATACAACAATTCGCGGATCAACGTTCTTTTCTCTTAATATGCAAGAACTGTCTTGGTTTGCAACATCAGTAATTTTTCTTTAATTAGCAACGTCAAAAATACCTATAACCATGTCGGCAAAACCTTTGTATTTTAATAAGAATCTTCAGATCATATTTTTTATCACTCTGTTGGCCGTAATGGGCGTAGCCAGTATTACCCCCGCTTTCCCTGCCATTGCGCATCATTTCAACATTGAATATAAAAAGATTGGGTATCTGATTACGGTTTTTACACTTCCGGGGATATTTTTAACACCGGTACTGGGGATAATGGCTGACCGGTATGGGAGGAAGACAATACTGGTCCCGGCATTATTCCTTTTTGCCTTGTCGGGTTTTGCATGCAGTTTTGCCAAAGACTACAATACGTTACTGGTATTTCGGTTTTTACAGGGGGTTGGTGGTGCATCGCTGGGCTCTTTAAATGTTACACTTATAGGCGACATATTCTCGAAAGAGGAACGGCCCGCCGCCATGGGTTACAATGCAAGTGTACTGAGTATAGGAACAGCCGCCTACCCTGCAATTGGAGGAGGTCTCGCCATGCTGGGCTGGAACTATCCCTTCTATTTCCCGTTATTGGCCATTCCTGCCGGATTCCTTGTCATCTTTGGCTTGAACAATGAAGAGCCGAAGCAGGATCAAAACATAAAAGACTATCTCAGGAGCACCTTTGAAAGCGTCCTCAGGAAAGAAGTACTAGCCCTGTTCATTCTGAATGTTTTAACGTTTATAATTTTATACGGATCATATCTTACCTATTTCCCGTTCATCATGGAACACCGGTTCGCCTCAACTTCATTGATAATCGGGATTATCATGTCCTCATCGTCGTTAACAACTGCTATAACGTCTTCACAAATGGGTGCTTTGACCAAACGGTTCACATCCTCGGGACTTTTAAAGGCGGCGTATGTTTTCTATTTCATATCTCTGGTGCTTATCCCGTTTGTGCACCTGGAATGGCTAATGATACTGCCTGCAATCTTTTTCGGGACAGCGCAGGGCATCAACATTCCCAATATACAAACGCTGTTGGTCAGCCTTGCACCAATGAAATACAGGGCGGCATTCATGTCTCTCAACGGTATGGTATTAAGAACCGGGCAGACACTGGGACCCGTGGTCGCGGCGGTATTCTATTCAATCGGAGGCATCCGGTATGCCTTTTGGGGAGGTGCTGCAGTAGCCGTAATCATGTTCATCATCGTGGTGTTCACACTTGGGAAAGCCGATGCGAGAAAAAAGAGAGAAAATGCAACCTCTGCCTGAAAACCGCTTTAGGAAATAGCTATGTGGACTATTCCTTAATCACCGACTGTGAAAATTTTTCGAACCATTTGAGCATTCTAGGCGTAACGTCCATCAGCAATTTAGGCTCAGAAGGGATATGACCCGATCGCGGATATAACACCAGTTCGGTGGGTATTCCCTTTCGCTTGAGTGCCACGTAAAGTTCCTTACTCTGGGATACGGGAACTCTGTTGTCATTTTCACCATGGAGGATTTGCAAAGGCGTATCAATATTTTCGAGGTGAAACAGGGCCGAATGCTTCATATAGGTATTATAATTT
>DASQZK010000292.1:0-3077 GCA_035638735.1 Bacteroidales bacterium | reverse complement strand
CGATCTGCTGTATATCGCCGGTGAATATCATTTTGGTTCCTTCTCCTGCCCGGGTAATGATCGTCTTCACCTCGTGGGGTGTCAGGTTCTGCGCTTCATCAACGATAAAAAACACTCTCGACAGGCTCCGGCCCCTGATATAAGCCAACGGGGTGATGACCAACTTTTCTGTCTTAAGAAGTTCTTCAATTTTAAGAAACTCCTTGCTGGTGGACGCAAACTTTTGTTTTATCACCGCCAGGTTGTCAAACAGGGGTTGCATGTAAGGTCCTATTTTTTCGCTGATGTCGCCGGGAAGAAATCCCATATCACGATTCGCGAGAGGCACCACCGGCCTGGCCAGGAATATCTGGGTATACATCTTGCGCTGATGCAGTGCAGCAGCCAGGGCAAGAAGGGTCTTTCCGGTTCCTGCTTTCCCGGTGAGCGCCACCAGTTGAACCTCCGGTCTCAACAGGGCATCAAAAGCAAAAGTCTGTTCGGCATTACGGGGCTCAATACCGTATGTTTTCAATTTTTCGACCCGGTTGACTACCTTGTTAAACGGATCGTAATGAGCCAGGGCGCTGGCGTTATTGTTCTTAAAAATAAAATACTGGTGAGCCAATGGCGCCTCCTTAATATCGAACTCACCTGGCGGAACACCTTCGTGTTGCTTGTACAGTTTATTAATGGTAGTGGTCTCCGCCGTTTCTATCTCGTGAACATCACGGTAGATGTCGTCAAGGTTCTTGACCTTGTCGTTTTCATAATCCTGCGACATGATACCGAGCGACTTGGCCTTCATCCGCAGGTTAATATCCTTGGTCACCAGTACTACCGGCCTATCTTTGAACTTATTAAAGATAAACTCCGCAATGGCCAGGATCCGGTGATCGGGAGTGTTCTCCGGAAAAGAGTTAGCAAGCTTCTCTGAAAAAGGCTTCCCTGTCTCGATCGACAATTTGCCCATTCCCTTCCCAAGAGGTAATCCTCCGTTAAACAACTGATCACCTGATATCTTATCCAATTCCCTGGTGAATTCCCTGGCCTGGAAATTAATGATATCACTCCCCTTCTTGAAGTGGTCGAGTTCCTCAAGTACCGTGATAGGGATGATGATGTCATTTTCCTGGAAATTGTAGATGCATTTGTAATCATGGAGGAGTACGTTGGTGTCTAGTACAAATATCTTCCTTACTTTCTTCATGCAGTCTTTTCTAATTTGACTAAATTTACGCCCTGTAAATATACTAAAATATAAAAGTGCTGACCGGTTGATAACGTGTTGATAAGTCAGTTTTTTCCGAAAAACGGATATCCAAAACCGGTATGACAGGGCCGTCGTTTGTCCGTCAACCTACAAAAACAAAGACAATACAATGAATTTACTGGAAACCATTCTGAAGAGGCGCAGTATTCGACAATATTCCGACAAGGCCGTTGAGCGGGAAAAGACGGAAAAGGTAATCCGGGCAGCCATGTTTGCCCCTTCGGGTGTCAATCGGCGGCCCTGGCATTTCATCGTGGTTGACGACCGTAATATTATGGAGAAGATCATGGCCGTTCATCCTAATTCGATGATGCTTAAGACGGCGCCCCAGGCGATATTGGTATGCGGTGATGAGCAGCAGCAGCATGACACCGGTTACTGGATTGCCGATTGCGGCGCTGCCACCGAAAACCTCCTTTTAGCAGCTACTGCGTTGGGACTGGGTTCATGCTGGATAGGTGTCTATCCCAGGGAACACCGGATGAGAGCTTTCAGTGAGATCTTCAACCTTCCCTCGCACATCCGGCCATTCGCACTGGTTGCACTGGGTTATGCCAGCAAAGAAAAAGAAACACCCCAACGGTTTGACCCCGGGAAAATATACCTGAACCAATGGTCAAAGTCATACTGAGATGAATTACAGGGAAACGCTCGAATTTCTGTACAACAGTCTCCCCATGTTCCAGAGAACCGGGGCTGCAGCCTACAAAGCCAATCTGGACAACACACATGCCCTGGATGACTACTTTGGACACCCGCACAGGAAATTCCGCTGTATTCATATTGCCGGTACCAATGGCAAAGGATCGGTGTCGCATACTCTCGCCGCTGTATTACAGTCCTCGGGTTACAGGACCGGCCTGTACACTTCACCACACCTTAAAGATTTCAGGGAAAGGATACGGATTAACGGTGAGTTGATCCCGGAAGAAGACGTTGTTTCTTTTATTGAAGATGCAAAGAACATCATCGAAAAAATTCAACCCTCCTTTTTTGAAATTACGGTCATGATGGCCTTTTCTTTCTTTGCCAGACAGGACGCAGACATTGCCGTTATTGAGACTGGCATGGGTGGCCGCCTCGATTCGACGAATATTATTGACCCCCTGCTTTCAATAATCACCAACATCGGGCCGGACCATACCCGCTTCCTGGGCGATACACTCGACAAGATTGCCACCGAGAAAGCCGGGATTATCAAGCCAGGGCGACCTGTAATCATAAGTGAATGGCTGCCCGAAACAGGGCCGGTGTTTGAGAAAAAGGCTGCCGAAAACTTATCGGCCCTCACCCGGGCAGACCGACGTTACCATATCGATTACAGCACTCTAACGCCCGAGAGATACCAGACGTTCCATGTCCATTCAGGTGGTAAGACGGTATACCAGGGGCTGGTGTCGGACCTCACCGGCATGTACCAGCGCAAAAATATCCCTGCCGTGCTCTCTGCCATCGACATATTGCGGGAAATGGGTATGAACATTACGGACGATGCAATATATAAAGGTGTAGCCAATGTAAGGAAGATGACCGGGCTGAGAGGCCGGTGGGAGGAAACAGGTTATAACCCGCTGATGGTTTGTGATGCCGCCCACAACGCCCCCGGGATTAAGGAAGTAGTCCGGCAAATCATGGCAACACCCCACCGCCGTCTGCACATGGTATGGGGAATGGTCTCCGATAAGGATGTCGAAGGCATCCTGAAACTCCTTCCCACGGAGGCGCAATACTACTTCACAAAGGCCGACATCCCGCGAGCCATGGATGAAAACGATCTCCATAAAAAAGCAACGGCTGCCGGTCTGCACGGCAGGGCATACCCCGA
>DASQZK010000291.1:0-2232 GCA_035638735.1 Bacteroidales bacterium | reverse complement strand
TCCCGGATACGACGCCGATCTCCCAACCGTATTGGCTGCGGGAACCGCATCCCGTTGGGTATTATCATATTCCTAAACAACAGCTGGTGGGCCGACCGGAAACGCCGCCATTGCTGACCGCCACGTTCCATTTGAATATTGACGGGCAAAAGCTATCCGTAACGCGACAAATCATGTATCAATATAACGATCCTGTGCGTGGTGAAGTCCGGGATCCTATGGATGTGAGTCCGCCCGTAACGGCCAATATTGAACATAACGTCTACGTGTACACTTCGCAAAAATCCCAAAAGATTGAAATAACACTGGCGAGCTATAAAAATGATGTCAACGGCACCATTCACCTGGATGTTCCGGCAAATTTTTCCGTTCAGAATAACGACCGGCCGTTTTCACTGAAACATGCGGGAGATAGAACGGTGATGCGGTTCAATGTTTCGCCATCGCAAGCTTTTCATTCTTCGGCAACCGGCTCGCTTACCGTTCATCTGAAAGTGAATGGAAAAGATTATGACCGGGGGATTAAGGAGATCAGTCATAATTATATTCCCGAAATATCAGTTTTTCCCGTTTCGGCGGCAAAAATGGTCACTATACCGCTTGTTGTGAAGGGACGAAATATCGGGTATATCATGGGGGCCGGGGATAAAGTGCCGCAGGCCTTACGCCAGATCGGTTGCAACGTGACCATGTTAAGCGATAACGATTTGAGTTACGCGCCGCTGGATCATTATGATGCCATCGTAACCGGCATCAGGGCTTTCAATACGCGCGACCGGTTGAATGCGGTGCATGACCGGCTCATGCAGTATGTGAAAAATGGCGGGACATTGGTTGTGCAGTACAATAAGAATTTTGGGTTGGTTACAAAGGACATTGGACCTTACCCGTTCAAGGTGACTTCCAAACGGGTGACGGATGAAACAGCCCCTGTCACTTTTTCATTGCCTGAAGATCCGGTTTTGAATACGCCGAATAAGATCACGGAAAAAGATTTCAACGGGTGGATTCAGGAACGGGGCGTCTACTTTTTACAAGATGTCGATTCCCATTACCGCGAGCCGTTGTCGATGAACGATCCGAATGATCCACCTTTAAAAGGTTCACTCATCGTAACGGATTATGGTAAAGGGAAATTTGTATACACCGGGCTCGATTTCTTCCGGCAGTTGCCAGCCGGGGTTCCCGGGGCATTTCGATTCTTTGCGAATCTGATCGCTAAACGGGAATCGACCGGGTCGAAGCCGTGAGTGGATGGTTAATATGAAATATTAATAGAAAACATTTCTTAATGTTTTAAAATTATGAATCAACGACATTCCTTTTATTCATTATGTTACTTTTCAACGATGAAAAGTAACCAAAAATCGCCGGCTGACGAAATATGGACTAAATCCGTCTCCATTCAGCTAAAAAATTCCAATGCTCCATTACTGGGCTTGCCTTATTCAATGATTCATGCGGTATGGAATTTTTTTAAACGCTGCATTCCACCGGATTCTTAACGTCCATTTTTCTAAATGCCGGAATATTTTAAAGACTTCGAATTCACATTTAGATTATTCTGACTTCTAACTGCTGTCTTCTAAATTCTAAACTATGAAACGTACCTCTAACGATGAAAGTCCCCCACCTATCTTCGGTTCCTGGCCGAAGTTTTACGCGGCCGTCATCGCCTGGTTGGTCGTACTGATCATTTCCTTTTACATCTTTACCGTTTATTACTCATGAGCATAACCGACTGGGTAGTTCTGGTACTTACGCTTGCCGGCATTGTCATCTATGGGGTGATTCGCGGTCGTGGTCAGCACGATATGGATTCCTATTACCTCGATAACCGGCAGATGCCATGGTTGGTGATTCTCTTTTCGATCATGGGCACCCAGGCCAGCGCCGTCACGTTTCTATCCGGTCCGGGTCAGGCGTATACCGACGGCATGCGGTTTGTGCAATATTATTTCGGATTGCCCCTGGCCATGGTGGTTCTGTGTATCACGTTTGTTCCGGCTTTCCACAGGCTTAAAGTATACACTGCTTATGAATTTTTAGAAAATCGTTTTGATGTCAAAACCCGCGTGCTCACTTCATTCTTCTTTTTATTGCAGCGCGGACTCGCTACCGGACTGAGTATTTATGCACCTTCCATCATTTTGTCGTCCCTGCTTGGATGGAATATTTACTGGACCAATATCTTTATGGGTGGGATGCTCATCATTTACACCGTATCGGGTG
>DASQZK010000290.1:0-3466 GCA_035638735.1 Bacteroidales bacterium | reverse complement strand
AGCTTGTCAGTGAAGTTCAGCCATACATTGTTAAAAGCAATAATGGTTTGGTGGGTATGCCCAAGTCCCTGACTAAAAAAGTACAACCAGGCAGTCAGTAACGAGAGAAAAAACGAAACCCCCATACCGATTGTTCCAAGAATACCGGAAACCACCGGTTTAAATTTTTCTCCTCCCAATCCCAGTATCAGGAACATAAACATGGGAATCAGGGGAATCCAAATGGTATAACTAAAATGATTCATTGTAACTGATTTTTCTAGTTTTTAAGTTCGCTTACCTGTTCGGCTTCAATACCGCCGAACCGCCTGTAAATATTGATGATAATGGCAATGGCTACCGATGCTTCAGCAGCAGCTATACCCACTACTATCAGCGCAAAGAAATGACCCTGTAGCTGATCAGGGAACAGGTAGCGGTTAAACGCCAGAAAGTTAATGTTTACCGAATTGAGGATCAGCTCGATGCTCATCAGGATAGTGATCAGGTTTTTCCGTATGAAAAAGCCCAGTACTCCCATGAAGAACATCACTGTACTTACAATCAGGAAATGCGTTAATGGAATACCTTCAATCATGATTTCAAATGGATATTAAATGTATATCTCCGTGAAAAATATGTTTTTATAATAAAAGATGCTGAAAACCGGCCTTCATACCAGTGTAGGTCATTTGGCTTTCTCTTCATCCTTATCATCTGATTTTTTTGCAATAACAATCGCCCCTACCATGGCAGCCAGCAACAATATACTGATCACCTCGAAGGGCAGCACATAGCCATTATGGCCTGTCCCCAGCAGCTCGTTACCGATCATCGTCATATCGACATTGGCAGCAGGGTGCTCATTGGCCCTGAACGGGTAGTTCCAGAAGGTACCAACCGCGGTAATCAGTCCAATCGCGGAGATAATTACTGCCGGAATAATTCCCAGCACCTGCTGTTTTTTAAATTTGTGCCCGATCTGGTGGGTCAGCAAAATGGAAAAAATAATTAATACAACAATACCTCCTGCATACACTGCAAGCTGCACCCCGGCCATAAACTGATAGTTAAGCAGGAAATACAAACCGGATGTTGCTACAAGAGTAAACAACAGGAAAACAGCTGCGCGTAATATCTTTCTTGTGAAGATTGTAAGTGCCGAAAACACCAGGATAACGGCAGAAAAGAGGTAAAACATCAGCACATTTGAGGCTATCATTTCTTTTCCTTTTTTTTGAGTGATGAACCGGGCTGGTTCAGTACTTTGGTTAATTTACTTCTGTCGAACACGGCGTGTTCAAACTCCTGTGAGAATTCCAGGGCATTTTGCGGACAGGTTTTTACACACAAACCGCAGAAGGTACACATGGAAAGATGATAAACATGCTTGTCGATCACCCTTACAGGTTTGCCGTCTTCATTAGGTTCTTTTGCTGTGATGATCTCGATGGAACCGTTGGGGCAATTGTTCTCACAAATACCACAACCGGTGCAAAGATGCTGGTTGTTACTGTCATGAGGCATCACTACCTCTCCCTTAAACCGGTCGAACATCTGAAGTGTGTCTCGGTTTTCGGGATATTGTTGGGTCACGATCTCACCGGGCCTGACAAAATAAGAACCCGTTACACGCATGCCTGCCCAGAGGGTACGCACACCGTATAAAATGTCTTTGAAATATTTTGCAATTGCGTTCATAAGCTTAAAAATACCATCCCATTAAGGTTAAAAATGCTACCAGTACAATATTTACCAGGTTAATTGGCAGTAAATATTTCCATTCGAGGGTAAGTAACTGATCAATCCTGAGCCGGGGGAATGTCCATTTGAACCACATAATCACATAAATGATGAATGCAGTTTTCATGATATACCATACCAGTGGCGGAATAAAGTCCATGATGTGGTTAAATCCGGCCCATCCTCCGATATGCAGCGGCATCCATCCGCCGAGGAACACTGTTACGGCGATCGATGCTACGATAAACATATTCATGTATTCTGCCAGGAAGAAAAAAGCAAACTTGATTCCTGAATATTCAGTATGAAAACCGGCAGTCAGCTCCGATTCGGCCTCAGCCAGGTCGAACGGACCACGGTTTGTCTCAGCAGTACTGGCGATCAGGAACACGATAAAGGCAATGAAAGCAGAAATGTGTCCTTTGAACAGCCACCAGCCGTCGGCCTGACTTTCTACGATGGTGGAGAGCTGCATGCTGCCGGCAAAGATCACGATGGTGAGCAACGAAAGACCTACCGAGAGCTCGTAGCTAACGATTTGTGCCCCGCTTCGCATGGCGCCAATCAATGAATATTTTGAATTACTCGACCAGCCTGCCAGCAGAATACCTACCACACCCAGCGAAGAAACCGCTATGATGTAAAAGATTCCGATATTGAAATCAATAGCCTGCAAACCTCTTGAAAAAGGAATGGCGGCAATGGCCATGAATGAGGCCAGGATTACAATAAACGGAGCAATATTAAACAACAGCTTGTCCGACCGTTTGATCGGGATCAGCTCTTTGGTGAGCAACTTGATCAGGTCGGCAACGGTTTGCATCAAGCCCCATTTACCAACACGGTTCGGCCCTACACGGTTCTGAATAATGGCACATACTTTCCTTTCAGCATACACCAGGAACAACCCCACAACAGCATAGAAAAGCAGGAATACCAGTCCGATGATCACAAACTCGAGCGCGGTGGCCCAAAATGGGGTCATGGCGCTGTTTAGTCCTTTGTCTATTGAACTGGTGAAGGAACTAAGGTCATATATATTGAAACTCATAACTGGTAATTTATCTGTCAATATCAGGAATAACTAAATCGAGCGAACCACTGATGGCAACCAGGTCGGCAATCTTACCGCCAGAAGCGATCTTGTTCAGTACAAACAGGTTGTTGAAGTTGGGAGAACGGAACTTAACCCGGGTTGGCGTTTTGTTTCCATCGCTCTTAATCAATACATCGAGCTCTCCGCGTGCTGTTTCTACCCTTTGGTTGTATTCCCCTTCAGGGAGTTTCAGTACAGCCTTCATCTTGGCGGTATGTCCGTCATCCGGTATATTGTCAACCAGCTGCTCAATGATATTCATCGATTCCCACATCTCGTCCATACGGGCTTTGTATCGGGCGAAAGTATCACCTTCGGTATAGAGTATCTCATTGAACTCAACCTTGTCGTATGCCGAATAAGGATAATGCTTGCGAATGTCACATTCAAAGCCTGAACCACGTCCAGAAGGACCGGTAACACCCCAGGCGATGGCTTCCTCTTTGGTTAAATAACCTACTCCTTTGCTTCTTTCATGAAAAATTACATTGTCGGTGAGCAGTTGATTGTATTCCGGCAGTTTTTTCCTGAAATATTTGATGAATTCCTTGATATGTTTCTGGAAATTCGGGTGTACATCGTGCATCAGTCCGCCGGGTGTATTAAAGCTGTGCAGAAGTCTGGAACCAAAAGACTCTTCGAAAATAT
>DASQZK010000289.1:0-3735 GCA_035638735.1 Bacteroidales bacterium | reverse complement strand
CGGGGATGAGTATATCATGCTCCAGCTGGAAGAATGGCACAACAGCAAAGGGGTCTTTGACGTACCGGATGAAATCGCTTACAATACAGATTATTATGACTTTTACAATTATTCGGCCAATACCGACTGGCTGGGAGCCATAACACAGAATTCGATAACAAATGACCATTACTTCAATATCTCCGGTGGTGGCCAGAAAACAAGATATTTTACCTCCTTCAGCTACATCGACGAAGGTGGAACTACTATCAGCACGGCTTCAAAACGGTTCTCCACAAGGGTTAACCTCGATTACTTCCTGTCAAAAAAACTGATCTTCTCCATTCAGTTCAACTATGTTAATAATTTCAGGGACGATAACCAGTCGGTCTCGGGCAGAAACATAAGGGAAATGGCCTATATCAAAGCACCCAACATGAGTATCTGGGAGCATGACCAGTACGGGGATCTTACCGGTGAATATTTCACGCCCATTAACAGTTACCAGGGTGACGGAAGCAATTATTTTAATCCGGTAGCTGTTGCCCTGCTTGGAAAAAACGACAGGAATGCCAACAACCTTGAAAATACCTTCCGGTTGAATTATAAATTCTTTGACTGGCTGACTTTTCGTGAAACGGTGTCTTACCAGTATGAAGGCAGCAAGGCATCCAAGTATCTTCCGTATAATGCCATAGGTGCCGATTGGCTCCAGTGGAATATCAACATGGCCGAAGAGTCAAACAATCTTAGTTCATCGATTAGAACGGAATCTCAATTTGCGTTTGAACTTCCGATTAAAAACAAGGATCATTATGTTTCGGGTACTGCTAACTGGATTACCAACCAGTCGAGTTACGAATGGATGAATATCCAGAGTAACCGGACACCAAGTACCGATATCCAGGACCCAGCCATCAATGCACAGATAAACTATTTAGGTAACGGATCGGGCCAGGCCCGCTCACTTGGTGCCCTGGTTAACCTCAACTACAAATACAGGGACCGTTATATTATTAATACTAATATGCGTGCTGATGCTCATTCAGCCTTCGGTTCCAATAATAAGTGGGGCGTTTTCAAGGGTGTGGCTGTAGCCTGGCGTTTTTCAAGTGAACCCTGGCTCTCCAACCTGAACTGGCTGGGAGAAAGTAAGCTCAGGGCCAGTTGGGGTGTCTCAGGTCGTCAGCCGGGTGATGCCTATGCAAGATTCGCAACGTTTGCTTCAACCTTTACCGGAAGTTATATCAATTTTCCTTCAATTGTTCCAACACAAATCCAGTTGAATAATCTTCAATGGGAAGTTATTACTTCAGGAGATGTCGGTCTGGAGATGAATATGTTCAAAGACCGACTATATCTGGAGGCAGACCTCTATAATAAATTAACCTCCAATATTCTTTTCAATAATTATGCGATACCGACTTCTTCAGGATTCCAGGAGCTGAAGTTCCTTAATGGCGGGGAACTGGGAAATAAGGGTTGGGAACTTATGATGGATTATAAAATTCTCAGACGTGACAGGATGATTTGGTCTGTATATTTTAATACATCCCAGAATATTAACGCCTTCACGAGCCTTCCGGAGAACTTCAATACCGAGCAATCGACATCCATCAGTAATGGTGAGTATCCGTTGAGAGTTATTGAGGGAGAGCCGATTGGTTCATTCTTCGGATTCAGGTATCTCGGCGTTTATTCGGCCGATGAAGATGCCCTTGCCAGGGATGCTAAAGGAAACTTACTGCAAGATGCAAAAGGGAATCCCATTCCCATGACCTACCTTGATTCGTATACTTTTCGGGCAGGTGATGCTAAATATGAGGACATCAATCACGATGGTAAGATCGACCTTAATGATGTGGTTTATATTGGCGACTGTAACCCTGATTATATTGGCGGCTTCGGAACAAATTTCCGCTATAAGGGATTTGATATCGGTCTTGGTTTTCATTACCGTATTGGTTTCGATATTATTAACGGTGTGGCCATTCAGACAGAGGGAATGGACACCAGGAACAACCAGAGTAAAGCCGTACTTGCCAGGTGGAGGGTTGCCGGACAGGATGAAAACGGCATGCTGCCAAGGGCTTATCTGAATCATCCGGCCAACAATCTGGGTTCAGACCGATATGTTGAGAAGGGTGATTTCATCAGACTCAACAACATTAAGATAGGTTATCGTTTCCCAAAACATCTGTGCGATCGAATGCATGTCAGGACGTTGAACCTGACCTTTAGTGCCCGTAAACTCATGACATTTACCCGTTATAGTGGACAGGACCCCGAGGTGGGGCAGGATGCCAGTAATCCTTTCTGGATTGGGGTTGATAATGCGAAAACACCACCCCCTAAGATTATCACGATGAGTGTGGCTGTTGGTTTCTAAAAATCTGAAAATAGTAGAACAATGAAAATAGTTACAAGACGTATTCTGGTTCTTTTGCTGCTCATGCTGCAGGTTTCGTGTAATGACTGGATGGAACTTATTCCGCCGGAAGGGCTTATCAGACAGGAATTTTGGAATACCAAAGAGGATGTGCGGTCTGTTCTTATGGGGGCTTATGAAACCTTTTCTCACATGGATGCCCAATTGTTTAAATATGGCGAAATCCGTGGCGACATGTTAAAAGGAGACGATAACCAGTCTGAAGATGAGCGTAAAATTATGGAAGGTAATATCTATCCCGATAACTATATGTGTAACTGGTCGGACTTTTATACAGTGATCGATTACTGTAACGAGGTTATTGTGAATGCCCCTAAAGTTAAAGAAAAGGATCATACTTTCACCGACTACCAGCTTAAGGGATACCTAGCGGAAGCTCATTTCTTGAGGGATCTTGCCTATTTTTATTTGGTCAGGATTTTCAGGGATGTTCCCCTCGTATTAAAACCCACCGAGAGTGATGATGCCGACTTTTATCCTGCAAAAACCAATGGTGATGAAATCATTGACTTTCTTATCCAGGATTTGGAAAGTGTTCGTGATTTTGCAACTGTAGATGGGTATCCGACCCAAAGGGAAATAAAAGGAAGGGCCACCAAAGCTGCTTTCGATGCTCTTCTTGCTGATATTTCTCTCTGGAGGTTTGATTATAGTGCCGTTATTACTTATACCAACAGAATACTTGCTAACAACGACTATATCATGATCCCTTCGAATAGTTGGTTTACTATTTATTATCCCGGGAACTCCGTTGAAGGCATTTTTGAATTTCAGTTTAATGACGCTCAGGACCAGAAGAACGGAATGTACGGGATGACACAGGAAAACAGCAAAAATTATGTTGCCAGTGAAACCGCTCTAGATCTCTTTACAAAAAAAACCAGGAATTTCCTCGAGTCGCTCAGGGGGGTAGGCGGATCAATCGCAAAACGTTCGGATAAGTACATTATATGGAAATATGTTGGACGAAATAACGACGGGACAACCACAAGAACGGGTACCGATCAGAATAGTTGTAATTTTATCGTTTACAGACTGGCCGACATTTATCTCATGAAAGCCGAGGCTTTGTCCCAGATGGGCGATTATACCAATGCGCTCGATTACATCAACTTTGTTCGCGCAAAACGGCAGGTCCCCGATATTGCTTTTCTTCAGGAATCGCCTGCATCATACGAGGATTTTATTATGGAAGAACGTGCTGTAGAGTTGGCCTATGAAGGAAAACGCTGGTTTGATCTCATGCGTATGGGACGGCGGGATGATTTTAAACGCAAGAACAAGCTGATCCAGATACTGGTGAACAA
>DASQZK010000288.1:0-6549 GCA_035638735.1 Bacteroidales bacterium | reverse complement strand
CATGTCCCAGCCAGTATTCTTTGTAGGCTTTATTATCGCCCTGCCAGTAAGGTTTACCACCAAGAAAATTGAAGGTTGGATCGGGTGAATCTTTGAATGCTTTCTCAATGGTGAACGGGAGGTGGCCGGAAGGACTGGTTTTACCGCTCACAACGGCGGCCAGTGCGGGACCCCGCTCCTGTCCAAGGAAATAGGTCCAAAGCACACCCCTAACCTCTGGCAGCCATGACATATCCAGTCCGTTACCCGAACTGATGATCACTACGATATTGGGATTGAGGGCGGCACAATGAAGTATCTCTTCCTTGGCCCCCTTTGGGGCGTCGAAAGGCACGTCGTGTCCTTCACCTGCAGCCTTGTTCAGACGGTAAAAGACCACATCTGCATTTTGTATCTCTTCATCGGAAGGTGAAACGATACATGTAAAATCGTCACCGTAAACATTCTCCAATCCCTCGCAGAAATCAATATGATCGTAACCTTCAACGAAACCGCTGCCCTGGCCGCTATGTATTTCCGGTTCACCCATCATCAGGATCTTCTTTCCCTGGGAGATAGGGAGAATATCATCCTGATTCTTAAGGAGGCAGATGGCTTCTTCGGCACATTTACGGGCGAAAGTTTTGTGCTGCTCTATTTTCGATTCATAAGCAGGATCGGCCGGTCGCCGGTCGTATATCCCCATTTCGAAAAAGGTAAGCAGGTTATGATAGATCATGGTGTTGAGTTCAGCTTCCACTTCATCCTTCTTTTCGAGATGTTCGATCACGTAATCTACCAGGTAATCGGCAAACGTTTTATTTGTAGGCATTAACAGGCTCTCACCGGAGGGGAGTACCAGGTTCTGCCGTTCGGGGTGGTAGCATGTATTCTGCCAGTCGGTCATGGCAATGCCGGTGAAGCCATACTCATCCCTGAGGATATCCTGTATGAGTGGTTTATTCATAGAGCAGGGAATCCCATTCACCATGTTATTGCCTGTCATCACCGCTTTAAGGCCGGCATCTTCAATGGCAGCCTTCCATGGCGGAAGGTAAATTTCTCTGAGGGCCCGCTGGCTCACATCGCTGCTTTCAATATGCCGGCAGAATTCCTGGTCATTACAAATAAAATGTTTGGCTGTGGCGATGATTTTCCGGCTCTGTAAGCCGGTAACATAAGATGTGACGATCTCCGACGTCAGGTAAGGGTCTTCACCCATGTATTCATAATTTCGTCCACCTTCGGAAGTACGGTACATGTTGATTCCCGGTCCGAGCAATATATCGATGCCCAGTGCCCGGCATTCTTCTCCCATTTTCTCACCGAATGATTCCGCCAGATCAGGGTCCCAGGTGGAAGCCAGGGCCAGCATGCAGGGAAAAGATGTGCTGACGAGTGTATCTTTCTGTCCTCTCATCAGCCTGATGCCCTGTGAAGCATCCGACATTCTCACCGGCCGCAGACCCAGACGGGGAAATCCAGGGAAATAAAAACGTTCCCACCCTCCCGTCATCTCAAGTTTTTCTCTGAACGTCAGGTAATTGATCAGGTCAAGAGCCCTCGATTCAGGAGACAGGTCCGGATTGTTGTAAAGGGCATGTTCCGGTAACGGGCTTCGTTTCTGTAATGGAGAAAAATCAGCACCTCCAACGCCCTGAGCGCTTATGTTCAGTGTTCCGGTTATCAAACAAAGAAGTCCTAGTAATGAAGAAATATTTTTCATAAGACATTTGCTTTTGCAAAAGAGTAATCATTATTAATAGCAGCATGTAAGGATGTTCGTCCTTTATGACGGCACAGCCAACAAAGGTAAATGATTCACGACTTTTATCGTGGACTTAGATGCATTTTTTACGATGATGTCAAAACAAGATTTCCCGTTCATCATCAGGCTTTTTGATATGTGGAAAGAAAAGAAAAGGTAACACTATACATCATTTCAATGAAATGAGGCTGCAGTCAGCTAAAAAAGACAGAAGATTATCAGGACATTCATCAAAATACCAAAACAGATGTGATTATGAGTCATAGAAAAGGCGTTGTGAGATGAAAATTTAAAATGTCCGTAGGTTGTGAATTTCAGCGGTTGTTGATAACTTTTCGTCAAAAGGAAAGAAAGTAGGAATCGAGATTGAGAGGGCTGAAGCCATTAAGGGGTGAGGTGTGCCGGGCGGTGGGGGAAGATCCCGCCCAGCAAAAGAGCCCAAACCATTCCCCAAATCTTATGCAAATTTTTTTGCCACTTTTCTGAATTACTTTATATCTGTCAAGATTTCATTAACCAGATCTGGAAAATTCCCGTAAACCGCTAATTCATAATATCCTGTCTCTGATTCAATCAGTCTTTTACAGACTTCAACCTTCTCCCCCCAATTACACCCTAAAAAGACAAATTTTTAACATTCTTGAGATAATGAATTTTGACGAACATTTCTAAATAACAGTTAAACGTAACATATATTTACACGAACAGTATAACCATTTGTATGAACAAATGAGCATGCCTATGAAAAAAATCTACTCCTCTAGCAAAAAACAGGTCCTGAAAGCAGTCATAATATCCGTATTACTGGCTCTACTTACACCTGTTGGGCTGATTGCACAGGATATTGTGCCGTTGACCCGTGATACCATTTGTATTAATGGATTTTCCAGTGAAATCCTCGAAACATCCACAACAGATAAATGTGTTAATGTGGAGCTCCGGGTTTTTACCGATGGCCGTTCAAGTTATGCACTCTCGCACTTCGTGGTAGCCTTACCGTGCGGAACTGTTAGCGAGGCATATAACTCACGTGGATGGCGGATGGAAATGAATGTACAGGATCCTACCACTGGTTTATCCGGGTTTAAGGTAGATAATATCCAAGGATTTGGAGAGGATGCAACCAGGGACTCTTTTACGGTCTCATACACTGTTTGCAGTCCGGATACAGAATGCCTGGACCTTGTAAAATCGAATGTTACCGTCAGTTATAAAGCCGGTGGTTGCACATTCTTTGATGATATCACCGATGTTGATGACAGTGGAAATGATAGTGGTAACGGTGATGATGGAAGTGGTGGTGATGGAAATGTGACTTCCGATTCGCTTATCCTCATCCTTACGCCCGGCGAAGTAACATGCTACAATGGAAGTAATGGGACTGTCAGTTCAGAGGTCAGCGGTGGAACACCACCTTATGCCTATCTGTGGAATACAGGAAGCACATCCGCTTCATTGTCCAATGTCGCAACCGGGAATTATTCGGTAACCGTGACAGATAGTAATGGAATGTCGATTGAAGGGTCTGTTGTTGTCGAACAACCCGAAAGTGCTATTGGCATAGATGCTTCAGTAACCAATGCTTCCTGCACGGCTGCCGACGGCTCGGTCAATGTTAACGTAAACGGTGGACAGGCCCCTTACAGCTATATATGGAGTAATGGTGACACATCACAGGATCTGTCCAATGCCGCTAAAGGGATGTATATCATTACTGTTACAGATGCAGCCGGGTGTACATCTTCAAAAGCCGTGAAAATTGAAGAAAATACAACACTGGCCGCACAATTAACTCCCAATTATCTTGAATGTTACCAGGAAGGAGGGGGTAAAATTACAACCGGGGTCACGGGTGGTACGGCTCCATATGAATATTCATGGTCTAATGGAGATTCCACACAGGATATTGACGGTGTGAATTCGGGTCTTTATAATCTCACGGTGACCGATTCAGAAGGATGTTCGGTCGCAAAATCTGCGTATATCGGCATCAGGAACTTATCGGTAAGCGTGACCTCAACGAGCCCGACCTGTTCCGGCGGAAATGACGGTGAACTGACGGTGACAAATGTCGGCTACGGTACCGGACCCTTCACCTATGACTGGAACAACGGTGATACCACCAACGCGATTACCGGACTAATCAGTGGCAACTACATAATTACCGTCACCGATTCAATGGGCTGCAGTGCAACCAGATCGGTAACGGTTACCGATCGTCCACCACTAAGTCTTCAGTATTCAGTTGCCCCCAGGGACTGCAGCACAGACACCACAGCTGAAGTGATCCTGGCCGGTTCCGGAGGTGGCGGATTATTTGAATATTACCTCGGCGACTCGTTAATAAGCTCACCTATAACGATTCCGGGAGATGGCGATTATAACATTCTGATGAAAGACCAGCTGGGTTGTCAAGCCACCAACGTCATTCATATCGCTTCGTCAGAAAATATCAACGTTGTTAAGAGCATTACCCAACCCAGCTGCGGCGGATTGAAAACAGGGTACGCCGTTATTGCAGCCAATGGCGGAAATACACCGTATGAGTACACCTGGTCAGACGGTTTCACAGGCACATCGCATAGTAATCTGCAACCGGGTGACTACACAGTAGATGTTACCGATGCAAATGGTTGCCTCTCTGCAACATCATTCACCATTAACGGGATCAATGAAGTAATCGCAACCCTTGAGCCCCCGGAACAGGTTGATTGTAATTCGGACAATAATGTTGTATTTGCTACAGCTACGAATGCCACTGATTTTTCATGGCAGATAGAAAGTGCGGATAACAGCTGGTCTATATCAGAATCAACCATGGATCAGGCTTTATATCATACCGGTAGTGGTACCGGATTGTTCATCTTTAATGCCTGGAATGATGAAGGTTGTGAAGCCAGCGATTCCATACATCTCGTTTGCACAACAGTGGCAGATAGCACTGATGGAACCGGAAGTACTGGCGACGGTAACGGTACCGGAGACGATTCAGGCACAGACGAGACAGGCGGAAATGATTCGGGCGGCGACGATGGCAGTGTGGACGGCGACTGCGCACCGGTATCGTGGGTTACCGGGATTACGGAGATCACGCCACTCGGTAACAATTGTTACCATATGGAAATGCTGGTTAAAACAACCGAATATTGTGAACATGACCTTTCACACCTTGTGGTCGGACTGGATTACGGTTACGTTAGTGATGTCACTAATTCCGAACATTTTAAAACCGAAGTTAATACAACCGATCCGAAGTCAGGTGTTTACGGGTTCAAAATTGATGACATTTCCAACTTTTGCAGTGGAGCAAAAGAAATGATTGTCGATTTTAATGTATGTTTCCAGAATCCGGATGATGATAACTACCTGCCCGAGTTGATACAGATCATTTACAAAGCCGGTACCTGCGTTTATGAACAGAATCTGGATATAGCTATGGATACGAACGGACTGCCAGGTATTAAAGTCACGGCCTATCCGAATCCCTTTCTGCAGGAGATGAGCATTATCGTTAACTCTCCGAAGGATACCGATGTCGAAATTACTGTATTTGATCTGAGGGGTAACAAAATTGCTCTGTTGTATAAAGGAAGACTGGCTGCAGATGTGAATTATACCTTCCCGTTCAACGCAAGTGAAGCAAACGGCGAGAATATTTTCATCTATACGGTAACAACAACTGATGAAATAATCCAGGGGCGTATTCTGAAATTGCCTGAATAAAACGAGTTCCCAAAACTATCGAGAAGAAGCGTTGACGAAGTCGCTTCAGCTATTACTTCAGTCCCCCCGGTTATGAAGTAAAACGCTGAAGCGACTTTTTTTTACAGCAGCGGCAACGCGCCTTCCACTTCAAGCATACCGCTGCTCTCGGTTTAATCATTCTTGAATTTCTTTGTTACTTTCTTTTTTCTAGTCTTCTTTCCCAAGCCTCTGCCCTAAAGGTCGGGAGTTTATAACACTACGATTCTATGGCACAAAGAAAAGGAAGGGAAGAACATGACGATGGAAAAGACTGTGGATCGCTCAAACCGATGTGGTTCAGGTAAAACCCGCAGGGTGACTCCTTAAGAACGTTATTTTTAGCCTTGGGGGGGATTGTTGAAAAAACCCCAACAAAGTAACTTACACCCCGAAAGTTCTTTATACGTGTTTAACTTTTAAAACGAATCTCTAAATCATACAACTATTATTCAATAATACGGGTTCCGAACACGAACCTGTCTGCCCACCATGGATCCTTTAAATCTGTTATCGTAACCCCCACTGAAGAAGAAGTGTGAATGAATTTATTATCCCCGGTATAAATACCGGCATGGGTTATAAAGTGATTTGTAGAATAGGAATCAGAAAAGAAAACGAGATCTGATATCATTGGGTTACCCCCGGAAGTTCGTGGTAGCCAGGGTATGACAATTGTAATTAGAATTAATATATAAAAACTACATTTGATACTTGGAAACGGAACGTTTAAAGTCCGCGTGCGAAAAATTTATCCTGAGACCGAACTATGTTGAGAAAGAATTATAAATGGCTGCTTGTCATACTAATGATTTGTCTTTTACCGAATTTAAATGCACAAGACAAGAAGGTGTCAGTCAGTGCAGATTATGCCTATCCGCCTTACTCCTATTTCGACAAATTCGGAAATCCGGTCGGATTGGATATCGATATCTTCAAGGCACTGGAGGAAATCATGAATATTAAATTCAGTTTTAATTTAACGGAGTGGGACAGTGCGCTGTCCAATATTAACTCTGGCAGGAGTGATGTGGTAACCGGGATAATTTATTCGGAAGACC
>DASQZK010000287.1:0-3295 GCA_035638735.1 Bacteroidales bacterium | reverse complement strand
ACTTCACCACATGGCCATAATCGTAGCCGGCAGCTTTGAGAATGGCCCCGATATTTTTCAGAACCTGTTGGGTCTGTGTCCTGATTCCTCCTTCAACAAGTTTTCCGGAAGAGGGCTTAAGGGCAACCTGTCCTGAAATATACAAAACCCCGTTTACTTCAACGGCTTGTGAGTACGCACCGACAGCCGATGGTGCATTGGGTGTGCTTATAATACTTTTCATGATAGTGGTTTTTTGAACAACATTAACCGGAAATAATTCATATCCATGAGTAAAGATACAAAAACCGCTCTAATCCTGTCAGAAATTATCCTGCCAGGGAATGCGTTTGTCGTACTTGAGGTCGCGTAAAATAGAGGATTTCACATTGATGGTAAAATTGAAACTCTTATACCTTCCGAACGGGATGGCCGAAAGATGCATTTCCCAGCAATGGAGATCACGGAAGATACTCAAACTGGATGTAGTGACCTTTCCATTTTTGATATCGTATCCGGAAGACAGTCCAAATTTCCATTTCTCGGTCAGATTAATATCAGCGTTCATGCGCAATGTCTGAATAATGCCATTGGACCTGCTGCTATTCGTATAATCAAAATTATACGAAAAATTCATGCTCCATGGGATTTTGAAGTCCACGTAATTCTGGAAATACTGCTCGGGGTAGCTGTTGTATTCATCCGGTGCACCTGGCGTAACTGAAGCCGGCAACACCTCTTCCGATTCAGATGATTCAACAGTCTCCGATTTGCCGCTGCCTCCCTGGAGCCGCATACTCATAGAAAATCCGGCATTTGTAAGACGTGCAATCTTGCCCGATTGCTTAAATTCCAGTTTATTAATCCTCCTGCCCTTATCATCTTGGGCATAAGGATCGACCCGCCCGCGGAAATTCAGGTTCAGCTTACCATTCAGCAACCTGGTATTACCATTAATAGAAACAGGTGTAAACATGATTGAATCGTCGAAATTCGCATTCGAATTGAAGTTAAAATTATCGAGGATACTGACTTTTTTTACCTCTGAAGTACTATCAGTCTCAACACGTACTTTGGCTTCCAGATTATTACGTAATGAGAGGCTCATCGTTCTGACCCGCCCCTGCAAAGTGGGTGTCCCGAACATTTTGCCGGCAAATATAGAATAGTTCTCAATGAGTTTACCATTCTCATCCCTTAATTCGCGGTAATAATCGGGTAATACATCAGACAGGTCGGGGACATAAGAAAAAGAGACAGAAGGCGACATAACATGGCGAATGGCAATGAACTTACTGTTGGGATTGGTGAACTGGTACATCCCGTAAATTTTGGGTGTGAGGGAGATGGATAACCTCGGGTATATGGCATGCGCATAAGTCAGCTGATCGATGGTGTCGGTAACGGTATCATAATAAGTGGAGTCGGTATCTTTATGATATACCATTTCCCGGTGTTTGTTAATATAGCTGGTATAAGCAACGCCCGTGTAACTCATATTTGGCGTTATGGTCAGGATCCGTAATTTTTTGGGTTTGAAATTATACGAGATGGGAATGGTTTGTTTAAAGCCGTTATCCATGTTGTCCCATACGTGTTTGGTAAACAAAAGGGTATCTACCGTCTTGATTTTGTTATTCAGAGTGCTGTTATAGCTGAGTTGTATCTGCTGGTACCATTTCTTTTTCCCGCTGTTTTTATTAAAGTTAAACGGGTAAATACGCGCCATGGTGAATGACATATTCGGCAGGTTGAGATTTACGTCTCCCGTTCTGCTGTTCTGGGAATGGTTCACACTGGCTGTAAGGTTGAACGGACTGTTAGGCCAACGTTTCTGAAACGAGATACTCGATTGTTTCTGGTTGGTCATGGCATTTTGCAGGGTATAACTGTGGTTCTGATCGTATTTCTGCGTCGACAGGTTCACGCTGGCCCTGAGCTGCCGTGTCGGGTTAGCCTTGGGGTCCTGGCTGTGCGACCAGATAATGGAATAGTCGGTCGATTTGCCGTAATCAGGCAGTCCTTTTTCCCCTAATATATTCTGATAATACTTAAGGTCGAAACTACCACTGAATCTGTATCGCAGATCATACCTTGAGGTGGCACGCATTCCCCATGTACCGTTTGTAAATATTGTTCCCCGGAGGCTCAGGTCCATGTAATCGTTTATGGCCCAATAATACCCGCCGTCCCTGAGGTAAAAACCCCGACGTGCTTCTTCACCATAGGAGGGGATGAGTATACCCGAGGTGCTGGTACGCTTGTTGGGAAAGAAACCAAATGGGAGGCCAATGGGCATGGGGACATCTTCAATAACCAGATACGCAGGCCCGGAGACGATCTTGTCGCCGGGAATCGATTTTGCCTTGGTGAGGGCAATATAGAAATGGGGATGCTCGGCATCGCAGGTTGTGTATTTTCCGTCCTTGATATGAATATGACCATACTGATCCTTCTTGGTCTTTTCAGCATGCAGGTAGCCTCCCTCCTGCTCTGTTCTGACAACTTCAATGTAGCCTTTCCTGGATTTAAAATTATACCTGAGGTTGTGCGCTTCCATCTTTTGCTGGCCATCCTGGAAGACAGGCCGGCCAACGATGGTACCGCTCGAATCAGGCAATCCTTTGGCGAAAACTTCATTATTGGTCATATCAAACTCAATATAATCGGCTTCGAGGTTGATATCGAGGTAACTGACCTTTGCAGACTTATAAAGAAATATTTTTTTGCCATCGATGCTCATTATCACCGAATCCCTGGCGCTGTAATGGACTTCAGCATCGATACCTTTTGACGAAGATTCTTCTTTAAGCGTATCCCCCGCCAGTATCTGTGCCGGAGTAAGCACAGTCGAATCCACCCTTGTTGTATCCCCGGCCATTGACCGGGAAGGTGTAAGGGCCGCTGAATCGAGTCTTACAGTGTCTAATGGTATGGCTGTAGTATCCTGAGTGAATGCTACTTTGCCGGAAAGAAGGAAAAATGTTAATATTATAAGGACTGTATGTAATTTAATATGCAACTTATTATACTATTTTTGTAGCTGTTAAGTTTATTTTTCAAAAGTCCCCAAAACTAATCAAAATACGCAAGAATGATACCATTGGCAAAGATGATTTGTCAACAAAATAAACGAATGCGCATCCACATTCTTGTATGTGTGATGGCCTTTTTTTTCGCGGGACACAGGGCATTTGCGGATGGAGACCCTGTTTCGCGTGATAAAGTAAAGGTTGTGGTAATCGATCCCGGGCATGGCGGTAAAGACCCCGGGGCATTAGGAAAGCACATAAAGGAAAAAGATGTGGTCCTTGCT
>DASQZK010000286.1:0-6763 GCA_035638735.1 Bacteroidales bacterium | reverse complement strand
GAATTGACCGACCGAATCGAGATCAAGGATCTGGGTCAGTTCGAGTACACCTGCCCGGTATTCGGTTTCGGCTTCCACCAGGTTGAGCTTTTCACTGGCAGCCTGGGCTTGGATTTCAAGCAGGTCGCCGCGTGCAATATTACCGACCTGGACAAGTTTCTCATTCTTTTCCACCTGCATCAGTGTAACATCATATTTCTGTTTGGCTACGTTCACCAGTTCCTTGTCGAGAAGAATTTGCAAATAGTAAGCCACCAGGTTCAGGGTGATATTATTCTTGAGGCTCTCCTGGTCTTCCAGTTTGCTCATCAAAAGAAACTTGTTCGACTGGATATTATTATAATTCTGCAGTCCGTTAAACAGGGTCAAATCGGCCTGCATGCCCATTGATCCCTGCTGGATACTCTTGTTTTCCCATTTATATTCCTCGAGATTAAGGGAACGCCCGGAGCTCAACTGGTGTTCAACCCTGCCGTATAATGACGGCATCAGATTGTATTTCGACTGGTTGTAATCTTTCTGAACAGCGGAGGTAGCCAATTCCGAACGTTTGATTTCCAGGTTATTGTCGTAGGCATATTGAATACACCTCTCCAATGTCCATACATCTTCACCTGTAGTCTGGGTGTAGCCTGTTACATGAAGACTGGTAATAACTAAAAGTAAATTCACTAGACGTCTCATAATTCGATCATTTTCTTTTTCTGTAAAGGACCTGGATATGACTGGCATTTTCCGAGGGATTGAAAATCTGGATTAGTTCCCATTGTTTATCATATCCCTCAATAGCTCCTTTGAGCCTGTATATCCTGGCCAGGGAACGTGCCAGAGGGTCGTTGTATATGGAGGTATCTTTATCGTCGTCCCAGGGGAAGGATACCACCCTGAAATTATACTGGATATGCTTTCCGCCGACTTTCAAAATAATTTCGGCGTTGTCGTAATCCATGAAACCGGGAATTGGAATGCTGAGATCTTTCATAGCCTTGAGATTTTATGAATGAACACAAAGGAATGCAAAAGCCAGCTTTCGTCACCGCCACACCTACACGATCTGCTTGATGTTCTCGGTAACGATATGTCCGTCAAACAACTGTATAATGCGGTGTGCTTTATCGGCGTCGGTAGGCGAGTGAGTAACCATTACGACAGTGGTTCCTTCCTGGTTAAGTTCCGAGAGAAGGTTCATGACTTCCTCACCATTTGCAGAGTCGAGGTTTCCGGTGGGCTCATCGGCCAAAATCAGCTTCGGTTTGGAAACGACGGCCCTGGCAATAGCAACCCTCTGTTGCTGACCGCCAGACAATTGTTGAGGGAAATGCTTTTTCCGGTGTGAAATCTTCATCCTGTCGAGGACTTCTTCAACTCGTCTTTTCCGCTCGGAGGCTGATACTTTCTGATAAAGTAGGGGCAGCTCCACGTTTTCAAAAACATTCAGCTCGTCGATAAGGTTAAAACTTTGAAATACAAAGCCGATATTCGATTTACGGAGGTTGGTCCGGTTTCTCTCCGTAAATTTCGATACTTCATGGTCAAGGAAAAACAACTTCCCCCCGGAAGGATTATCCAGTAGACCAATAATATTTAAGAGGGTTGACTTTCCGCATCCCGAGGGTCCCATGATGGCTACAAATTCGCCCCTGGAAATTTCCATGTTCACCTTGTTGAGTGCTGTTGTTTCAACCTCGTCGGTACGGAAAACTTTGGTTAATTCTAATGTTTTAATCATGATGCAAAATATTGATTTAGTTATTTCTTGTCCTTATTTTTCAGGATCAGCTTATCTACATTTCCGAAACTTTCATAGCTGGAGACGATCACCTTCTCCCCTTCTGCCAGTCCGTCGAGTACTTCGTAATACCTCGGATTCTGTCGACCGATAGTCACCGTACGCTGGACGGCGAAATCGCCTGAAGGATCAACGACGTAAACCCACTGACCGCCGGTACTCTGGTAGAATCCGCCTTTGGTAAGGAGCAGTGCCGGTTGCGACTCACCCAGTTCGAGCTTTATCCGTGAGGTCTGCCCGATCCTGATCTGGGCAGGTACCTGGTCGGTAAAGACCATATCGACGGCAAACCGTCCGTTCTGCACTTCGGGGTATAACTTGGAGATACGGGCTTTGTATTTCACTCCCGCGAAATCACATTCCCCGTACAAACCGCGTTCGACCCTCGAAACATAGTGCTCGTCAATTTCCACTCTCAGCTTATAGGAATCGAGAACATTAATGGTTCCGACCCGGTTTCCATAGTTGATAACCTCCCCAATCTCCGGATTAAGGGTTGCCAGTTCACCTGATACCGGGGCTTTGATATTTAGATTGTCGAGTCGTTTCTTGGCCAGCTTCAGATTCTCACTCATATATTTAACCGATTCTTCAAGTGAGGCCACCTGTACGCTTCTGTATATGGAATCCTGAACGTGATTCTCGCGTTGAAGGGTCAGAAGTTTTTTGGTGGTCTTATAATCTTCTTCTGATTTCAGGAAAACCTCATCGGAAATATGCTCGCTTTGATGCAGTATCTTGTTCTTTTGATATGCCCTGTCTAACTGTACAAGCTGATTTTCAAGTTTCAGCATCTCAATATTCGAACTCAGCAGTTGCTGCTGCATAAAGTTTCTTGCATTGCGCAGTTCGTTGATGGTCCTCAGCACCTGGGCCTCGGTGTTCGATATTTCGAGTATGAGGTTATTGTTGGAAAGCTTAATAATGACATCACCCTTCTGAAGCATACTGCCTTCTTCCCTTAAAATTTCTTCTACCCTCCCTCCTTCAACGGCGTCGAGATAGATGGTCCGGATCGGTTGGACGATACCCTGTACAGCGATGTAATCCTGGAATACATCCCGGCTTACCGGTTCGATAGTGATTTTTTCTGAATCGACATTCAGTTTGGAACTCCGGTCGCCAAATACAAGGTTATAAAATAACAACAACGCAACAATAACCCCAACACCGATCCAAATAGTTTTTTTGGTAATACCTTTCTTTTTTTCAATTTTCTTGTCCATTCCGTTCATTACCTGTGATTTTTATGCACCCTGAAACTCCATGAATTATGCCAAAGGCCGCAATTGACTACAACCATGGTATTTAAGTCTTTACATTCGAACACAGGATGTTACAAAAGTGTCCGAAAACGAAACAGGAATAGTACGAATCCGAACAATTGCAGGATAAATATACAACCTTTACGGCCAGTAATTTTACATGCAAATTTTTGTTCTTTTGTTCCCGATCTTCTGTTGGACTACCAAAAAAATTTTAGCCGCATAAAAAAAACTTGTAATATTGTGTAAAACGACAGAATCACCGTACCGCCAGGTGTGAGTTTTCAGGTATGAATTACCAAAGACAGATGACTATTCACAGCGGCGGACAGGATTAAATGCCTACCAATATGAGTAAAACCGGTAAAATACTGGTTGTTGACGACAACCAGGACATTCTTTTCGCTTTGAAGTTACTACTTCGACCCGAAGTTGAGCGTATCGAGACCCTTCCCGGGCCCGAGCGTATCCCTGAAATGATGGCAGAAGACAGCTGGGATGTCATCCTGCTTGACATGAACTTCACCAAGGATGCGATAAGCGGACAGGAGGGATTCGACTGGCTGGAAAGGATACTCCTGATCGATCCACAGGCCGTTGTTGTATTTATCACGGCTTACGGTGATGCCGAAAAAGCGGTAAAAGCCATTAAGTCGGGGGCCACTGATTTTGTACTCAAACCATGGCAAAATGAGAAACTCCTGGCCACCGTCAATGCGGCTGTCAAACTCCGGAAGTCGAGGATGGAAGCCGATCAGCTCAGGCGGAAACAGCGTGAGATCTCGGCTGTTCTCGACCAGCCCTTTACCGACTTCATAGGCCAGTCGCCCGAGATGAAGCAGGTATTCAACACCATTAAAAAGGTTGCCGGCACCGATGCCAACGTGCTTATCCTCGGTGAAAACGGGACAGGTAAAGAACTTGTGGCCAGGGCTATATACAGGAATTCACTTCGGAATGATGAGGTATTCATCAATGTTGACCTTGGCTCCATTGCCGAAACACTTTTCGAGAGTGAGCTCTTCGGGCATGAGAAAGGTGCCTTCACCGATGCAAAAAACATGAAACAGGGCCGGTTCGAAATTGCATCGGGGGGTACATTGTTCCTTGATGAAATCGGCAACCTGTCTCCGCAGATGCAAACCAAGTTATTGACGGTTATTGAACGCAGGGAAGTGACACGTGTGGGCGCCAATAAATCCATGCCTATAGATGTCAGAATGATATGTGCCACTAACAATGATATACACCTGGATGTTAATGAAGGCCATTTCCGGCAGGACCTCCTCTACAGGATCAATACCGTTGAGATACACCTGCCTCCGCTGCGCGAAAGAACTGGCGACATCCAGCTCCTGGCCGATCATTTCCTGAAGATTTATGCCAAAAAATACCGCAAAAGCATCCGGGGCTTCCTTGCGGGTGCCATGAAAAAACTTCAGCAATATTCCTGGCCCGGAAACGTCCGTGAATTGCAGCACGCCATAGAGAGGGCCGTTATTATGTCGGAAACCGACGCACTGACTCCCGACGATTTTGTCCTGAGTTCCCAGTCACGAAAAGGCGGTGAACTCGAATTCGATACCTATGATCTCGACGAAATTGAAAAAACCGTCATCCAGAAAGTACTGAAGCAATTCCAGGGGAACATCACTCAGGCGGCACAAGAACTCGGACTTACACGTACATCGCTTTACAGACGAATGGAAAAACATGGTCTATAAAAATTTTAGAATAAACCTCCTGATCAGGATCGTGGTACTGGCTCTCACCGTATTTTCGTTCTTCTATTTTATCAGTACGGAAACATTCCTGACCCCCATCCTGATCCTTACCCTGGCCATCCTCCAGGTTTACTCCATGTTCCGGTACGTCGACAAGACGAACAGGGACCTGGCCAGTTTTCTTGAATCCATCCGATTCTCGGAATTTACACGTTCGTTCCAGATCGAAGGCATGGGTTCTTCTTTTAACGATCTGAATAAAGCCTTCAACGATGTGATAGCCGATTTTCAGAAGGTACGTTCTGAAAAAGAAGAACATTTTCATTACCTGCAGAGTATCGTTCAGAATATTGATATCAGCATTATTGCCTACCAGCCCGATGGTACGGTGGAGATGATCAACAAGACGGCAAAGAAACTGTTCCAGCTGAGCAATATCAAAAACATTCATAAATTAAGCATATTCTCCGACGAGCTGGTAGACACACTTCTAAATATTAAGCCGGGTGAAAACAAGCTTGTAAAAGTGCAGGATGAGGACGACCTGCTGCAGCTGGCCATCAACTCCACCGAATTAAAAATCAAGGAGAAGATCATCACACTGGCAACCATAAAGAACATTCAGAATGTGCTGGAAGAGCAGGAAACTGAAGCGTGGCAGAAACTCATCAGGGTACTGACGCACGAGATCATGAATTCCATCACGCCCATTGCCAGCCTGTCGGCTACGCTCGAAAACATCCTCAAACCTTATATTCATCAAGAAGACGAGGTGAATGAGCTCGATAACGAGACCCTGGCAGAGATACACCAGGCTTTGCAGACCATCAACAAACGAAGTACCGGGCTGCTGCATTTTGTTAACACCTACCGGAACCTGACAAGGATTCCCAAGCCTAACTTTATTATTGTTAAAGTTACCGAACTGTTCGATAATATTGGGAGGTTACTTGAAAAAGAACTGAAAGAAAGCCATATAGAAGTCATTTCGCGTATTGAACCGGGTGCTATCGAAATCTCGATGGACGAGCAGCTCATCGAACAGGTGCTTATCAACCTGATGAAAAATTCCATTCATGCACTCGACGGGCGGACCGACAGCACAATCACACTGCGTGCATTCTTCAACAAGCGGGGGCGACCTACCATACAGGTCACCGACAACGGGGTAGGGATACTGAAGGAAGTACTCGACAAGATTTTTATTCCTTTCTTTACTACTAAACCAAGTGGTTCCGGAATAGGGTTGAGCCTTTCGCGACAAATTCTCAGGCTCCACGGCGGCACTATTACTGCGCAGTCGATACCTGAAAAAGAGACTACATTTACGCTGACTTTCTGACAGCCAGCGCGCCTGGATTATTTATAGATGCCACGAAAACATTCTGACAGAAGATGTGTAATATCATCGTTTTGATTTATGCAAACAGCTATTTTTGACCACTAACCTCCTATATTACTCAATATGGATATAAAAGCAAGAGTAGCAAGCCTTTCAGTCCTGTCTAACTCTGTTCTCATTGCCATGAAGGTTACGGCAGGCACACTTTCCGGATCAGTCAGCATCATCTCGGAAGCCATCCATTCAAGCATGGACCTGGTAGCTGCCATCATTGCTTTTTTCTCGGTGAGGGCATCAGGTAAGCCGCCCGACAAGGAACATCCATACGGGCATGGCAAGTACGAGAATATCTCAGGGGTGATCGAAGCCGGCCTGATCTTCATCGCGGCAGGCTGGATCATTTACGAGGCAGTAAAAAAACTTTCCGGCGAGCAGTATGTCGAATCCCTGGGCATTGGCTCGCTGGTCATGCTTATATCGGCCGGTGTAAATGCCATCGTAAGTTCCCGCCTGTATAACGTGGCCAAAAAGACCGACTCCATAGCTCTGGAAGCCGATGCCCTGCATCTTAAGACGGACGTCTACACTTCACTGGGCGTTGCCGGAGGCCTGATGCTTATCTGGATTACCGGCTGGCATTTTT
>DASQZK010000285.1:0-3186 GCA_035638735.1 Bacteroidales bacterium | reverse complement strand
GTATCCAATCGTCTCCCGTAGTTGCAGGCATGGGAATGATGATACGTAAATTATCCTGGCCTTTACGCATAAGGCCTACAAGCATACGGCATTTTACTCATCCTGCTCTGCGGAATTCCCGTTAGAACGGGGCCCTCCCCTGTGGCGGATCCGGTTGGCAGCCACCGCGCTGTTTTAACAAACTTAAATGGTTTCTATGTACCTTTTTATTTTTACCGGCCAATCGTGATATTATATATTAAAACCATAAAAAAACCCGGCTCGAAGCCGGGCGAACAGACAACCGATTAAGGTGCTGCAAATTAAATTTTCATGTCCAACACTTTACGCCATCGAAGGGGACAAATGCACGATTAGGGCGGACATTCTTTTTGAAATTTTAGACAATGATTTAACTCTACATCTATTTTGAAATCCTCTTTTCGATATATTTGGAATTCAGGATACGGACCACGCCCATGTAATCCATCCTGAACTCGATGATATCGCCCACCTTGTAATTATTCTTATTTTCGCCCAGGTCGATCACGAACATATCAGAACTGGCGCCTACCAGTTCAAGATCGTCTTCAACCAGGCTGATATGCTTCTCATCCACATCGAGCAGGCCCATATCGACAATGGCCCGCCAGGAAGTTTTACCAATGTCGTTTTCGTTAAATTCAAAGCTCTCTCCATCTACGTTCACCCCCATTTCACCGGTAGGCACACGCGGCTTTTCGGTCAATTCAATGATCTCGGTATACAATCTGAACACGTCGTTATGCATTTCTTGGTATACGCTACCGTCATATACATTCGTTCCGAGGAACAAGGTCTCTCCCACCCTGAAATGATTAATGGCTTCGGGAAGTATCCCCTGGTGGATAAGAGGAATGGTCACGGAAGATCCGCCTGACACATAAGGGATTTCCTTATTGAACCGGGCTTCCACCAGCTGTTCATACAAGCCGAGCTGGATGAGTTTATCCTGATTGGGCAATACACCATAGAGGCAGGTAAGGTTCGTTCCGATGCCTACCACTTCGATATTGGGGAGTTCGAAAACCTTCGAGAAAAAATCGATGAAATCTTCCCGCATCACACCCTCTCTGAGTTCTCCCATCTCGATCATAATGATCACCTTATGGTTTTTTTTCTGTTTACGGGCTTCTTCCGACAACATCCTGATGGTTTCAAACTCGGTGTTCAGGCTGATGTCAGCAAATTCAACCACCGCTTTTACGTATTGTTTTGGCGGTGGCTTGATATAAATGGTTTCAACGGAAGGATCAATAGTCTTGATGGTTTTGAGGTTGGAAACCCTTGAATCGCAAACCTGTTCGGGCTTAAGATTTAACAGTTCCCTGAGGAACAGGGTGTTCCCGCTCAGAAGCTTGCTTACTACCGACCATTTGATCTTGTGGCTTTTAAAAAGCCTGTCGAGGTGCCGGTAGTTCTCTTTAAGCTTTCCGGCATTCAGCGTAATGTAGGCCATTTATGCTTTTTCGCGTTTATACCTCATCTCGAGGTACTTGTTGGTAAAACCATACTTCTCATAGAGAAAGCGGGCCGGGTTATCCGGTTCAACATGAAGAGCAATATCACCATTAGCTTCAGAAATAGCCCTTTCCATAAGTTTTTTACCAATGCCTTTACCCCTGGCATCTTTATGGGTGGCAATGTACACAAGAATATTTTCAGGAATGTAACCTTTCATACCGGTTCCATTCACAACCACAGCTCCAAGCATTTTGCCGTCATCGGTAGCGGTAAGAATAAAACCGCCGAAGGATTTTCTCAGATTCAATGAATAGTCGACAGATCTCTCAATATCGGGCTCCACATCGCCATATTGATCGAGATGTTCATAAAGAAAGCTGACGACTTCCTTTTTTTCATTGTCTCCGGGTAAATGTTCTTCGTCGTACTTTTTAATGTCAAGCATAATGTTGATTTTGGTTTAACATGATAGCATTATACACTTTTTTTTGAATTGGCAAAATTTATTTTTTTGTCTGAACGACTGTGTTAGTGTATTTTTGAGGGAATTCCTAAAAACAGGTTATGAAACATCGTTTAGTTATCTGCTCCATTTTATGGCTTTTATTGTTTTCATGCATAACGCAAAACGAGGAAAGCCATGTTATCACCACGGCCACACTTAAGGGGCCGTCGGCCATGGCAATGTTAAAGATGATTGATGAACGCCCCTCACCCGACAGTGTAAATACGACCGGTTTCACCATCAGCAATGAACCTGAGCAGGTAAGGGCCATGATTATGGGGGAGTCTGTCGACTTTGCCGTTTTACCATCCACCATGGGAGCCCTCCTGTATAACAAAACGCATGCATATATCCTGGCTGCAGTACCTGTCAGGGGAACTCTCTATCTTTTCGGCAGCGATACCACCATTCATTCCTGGCAGGACCTGGCGGGTAAAAAGGTTTACGTGATGGCCCGGGGGATGACACCCGATATCATGTTCCGTTACCTGGCGGAACGAAACGGGCTCGATGTTGATAAGGATGTAACCCTTGACTATTCCTTTCCCACACATATAGAGCTGGCAAACGCCATTGCCTCGGGTATGGCCGACCTGGGCGTTATCTCCGAGCCGCTTGTTTCTATGGTTATGAAAAAAAACCCTGCTGTGCATCCGCTTATAAATTTCAACCGGTCGTGGGAAGATCTGTTTAATGATACCATACCATTTGCACAGACTGCTTTGCTGGTAAAACAGGATTTTGCCAAAAGGCATCCTTCCATTGTGTCGTGGTATCTGAAACAGCTGAGATCATCGATTGACTGGGTTAACACCCATCCTGATTCAGCAGCACGGCTTACAGTAAAATATGGTATTCTTCCCGACGCTACGGTAGCCGGGAAGGCTATTCCTCGTTGTAACCTGCATTACAGCGGTGCCTGGAATGAAAGGAAAGGCATCGAGGAATATTTCAAAGTCTTTTATACCTTTAATCCCTTAACTTTAGGCGGACATCTGCCCGATGAAACATTTTATTACAAAAAACCGACTGATTAGCCTTTCCGGCATCATCTTCCTCCTGGTGCTATGGAAAGCTGCTTCATTTATATCCGGATCGGAACAAATCGTCCCTTCCCCGGAAAGGACATTCGTGGCAACAGCCAAAGTTTTCATGGAAGCCGGCTTCTGGTCGTCACTTGGAAGCACCATCCTGCGTGG
>DASQZK010000284.1:0-4652 GCA_035638735.1 Bacteroidales bacterium | reverse complement strand
CGATATCGCCAAGAGCCAGAGCGCCCAGCATAGCATCACAAATAGCATGAAGGAGGACATCGGCGTCGGAATGCCCTACCAGTCCTTTATGGTAGTCAACTTTAACGCCTCCGAGAAATAACGGCAGGTTGTCGCCAAACTGGTGGACGTCATAACCGATTCCAATCCTGAAACTCATTAAATATGGTCGCTTTTACCAGGGAGGCCAGGCCACCTGGCTATTACTATTATCTGAATTTATCGAAATTGAAGCCCAGAGTAAACCGCAGTGTGTTAGCAAGCGGATTGTTTACAGCTGTGGGAATAAGGTATGCAAAGTCGAGCGAGAACACGTTAAGTTTCAGTCCCACACCAAGTGTGAAATATTTACGGTTACCCTTTGTCTGGTACTCGTAAAAATAGCCACCCCTGATTGCAAACTGCTCCCTGTACCAGTATTCAACGCCAAGGCTGTAGGTGATCTCGTGCAATTCCTCAAGGAATACGCTGCCTCTGGGGTTATCGATGCCGGGAGCATCATAAAAAGATTGCAGCATCCCAAGAGGCACCGACACATTGGGATCTTTGCCTTTGAGAATGATTTCGGCGGTGTCGGTATCGGCATAAAGGGGCTGGGTTGGAATAAGCAGCTTGTTAAGATCGAGAGCAAAGGTAAAGCTGTTGTATGGATCCAGGTCCATCTTCAGTGCACTTCCCAGGCGAAGGTTTATGGGAATAAAAGCCTTATCCTGGTTTGCTGTGTAGGAAATTTTAGTCCCGATATTGGAGATATTGGCACCGAATGACAGGTTGGCATCCCTACCTGAAACATCAATTTCGTTAGTGTAATAGAAGCCAAGGTCGGCAGCCACCGAGACTCCTGCTTTTGATTCCAGGTCACCGACGTATTGTCCGCCGGTAAGATCGGAACGGATAAAGCGAAAGGTGATGGCTCCTGACAGGTTATCAGTAAACAGGCGTGAATACCCGGCATCCAGGGCAAACTCATTTGGGTTGAATTGCCGGCCGTCGGGGTTACCGAAGCGGTCGGTAAACACAATATTACCAAGTGAAAAATACCGGAGTGAAGCACTCAGGGCCTGCTGACCGTCGAGTTTATAATATCCGGCCAGGTAGGCCAGGTTTATATCGGGAACGAGCTTCCTCAACCAGGGTGTGTATGAGATAGCCATTCCGCCATTTCCTTCCATGAAAACGTATTTAGCAGCATTCCAGTGCTGTGAATTAATATCAGGCGAGGTAGCTACCCCAACATCGCCCATTGCTCCGGCCCGGGAGTCAGGGGCGATAGTTAAAAAGGGTACGGCCGACTGCAGTGTATTGATTTCGGCACCTGTTACCTCTCCGGTACTGATTTGTCCAAAGGTCACTGAGGGCAGCAGACATACTAGAGCAACAGCAACACCTGCTAATCTTTTCATCCTGAGGATTTTCTTCTCTGACATTATTACCAATTTTAGAATCACAAATATAACAGAAAAATTATAAAATTATTGTTACAATAATCATCTGACAATGATCATCTTTCCCGACTTTGAGGCTTCCCTGCCGTCGGAACTGCGGACATGGATCCGGTAAATATACATCCCTTGCCGGCTTTTATTGCCCGATTCATCATATCCATTCCATTCCACGGGTTTTGAACGGAAGCCTGAATTGTATTCCCTGGTTTTGATGGTTTTCATCAGTTTGCCGGCCATGTTATAAATATCGATGGTAATGTCCATATCCGTACCGGGATTATTATGTTCGAATGATATGGAGGTATTTTCCGTGAAAGGATTAGGAAAGTTGAGGAGGTTATCGAGAATCATATCGGCCGAAGTGACAACCACGAAGTCGATGGACGCCTGGTTTGAATTGTTGTAAATATCCCACACCTTGACATTTATGGTATGAGGGCCGGCGGTGAGTTTAGAGAGCGGGTATTCAACGGTACCGCTCTGATAGCTGTTCAGATCAGACGTATAGTATTCATTCAGCGGAATAGCACTTTGAATGTTATCGTCGAGTACCCCGGTAATATCGTGACCTATGCCGTTACCGGTAGTATTAATACCATGTTCGTCGTAGACTTTTACCAGCAGGAGCGGATTTGGATCGGTAATGCCGCCGGGCTTGAAATACTCATTGTTCATATAAATATTGATACCGGGGCCACTCACATCAGTTTCTGCATCCGGGCTTGACCCACCCACCCGGATTTTGAACCAGGCTCCTGCGGCATCAACGGCAGAATCCTGAGCATAGTAGCTCAACTTGCCATCACCAATGGCATAGCTGATATCCTTAGGAACAAAAAATTCAAAACTGAAGTACCCATTTTTTACCGAGGCTTTGCCTTTATAAATGATGCTGTTTCGGATTTGAAACGTCCGTGTTTGTCCACCATCGTTTCCCAGAGTTGTCTGTGTTGTAGGCTTATCATAAGCAACCGGGTAAATGATCCCGTTAAAGCCATTTAGAAGTGTACCGTCGTTATTCTCAATATGTCCGCTTATTGATACTTTTTTGAGGGCGGTAAGGGTATCGGTGACAACCTCTACCGACTGGTGGTTCACCGAATCGGTGGCCACATGGTACAGTGGATAGGTCAGGCGCATGGCCGGATCACCCAACAGGGTGAAATTCCGCTTATTAATGCCCGAGCTTGATTTGTTCTTCGAGTACTTCATCACCTCCCCCAGGCAGTAGTTTCGTCCCAGGGAATCTTTCGTAAATACGATATCATAAAAATGCTCATTTAACTGGAAGTTAGGTCCCGCATATACCAGTCTCGTGGTAGTGAGCAGAGCTATTCCTCCCCCGTGTTCATTCAGAAGTACCATTTCACCGGCCGAGGTGAACGAGGGATCGTCAAAACGGCTGAATTCGCAGGTAGCCGTCATAAACAAGGGTAATTTACCGGCATTATTCCAGGAGGTAATATCACTTTTTTCGACAATATGTTCATGGGCAAGACCTTCAATCCCGCCATGACCATTATAATTAACGATGAGTGCACCCCTTTCAACCTGGTCATTTATTGCCCGGTTCACATCAGGATACCGCTGTCCGTCGGGCATAGTCACCTGCGGATAGGCATCAAGAAAGATCTTGTTGATGTTAAAGTAAGGATAACGCGATTCAACGCTATTGGCGAGGGAATTAGCCTGATCAAAGTGTGTATTCCAATCCTGGTCGTCACCTATAAAACATAAACTGTTTCGCCAGTCACCCATCTTATCCGGGTTCTCGTAGCCTATGATTTTATCGACCATGGCTTCCGCTTCTGAAACATCTGTTACCGGCAAACGACCTACGCCGGCGTCGAGAAGCCCATAGTACATATCTTCACCGTCGTCCAAAAGCACATAATAATCATCTGAAACGTATGATGCTGTTGGTGAAAGGCTGTTTACCGACTGGTAGGTCGGTACGAAATTACCATTGGAGGGATCGGTATTCTTATTGTCGAAGGAACCGTCGCCAAAAAGCAGGAGGTATTTTGGCAGTTTGGAGCTGTCGCCTGCCGCATTCTTATAAAAATAGCGCATCATGTTCCTGATGGCCGTAATGTCGAGTCTTCCCGATGAAAACTCATTATAAACCTGGTCGGTGGTGACCACGAGTGTCTGCAGATGGTTATGTTGTTTACGGTAGGCCGCCAGGCGCTCTGCCGGGCTGAGAAAATCGGGATGGGTCACGACAATGTATTGCGGGAAACCAGCTCCATGAATATTTTGGTTTTCCACCTTGCCAAGTCCTTCACCCTGGTATACCGGTGCCGGGAACGAACCGCCGGCATCAAAAGCAACAAATTCCCTGATAAAGGTAGTGGGTGCCGTGAAGGAGAAATTACTCCCGGAAAGATTCCCGTTTACTTTCCTGACATCGTGGATATCCGACACGTCCCAAACAACTGTATTTCCGGTGGCATTGGCCAGGTTAAAGCTGGTTACCGAGGAATCGCTAATGCCGCGTGAGTCTCTGAACAGAAGCATATCCCCGTTCATTTCCAGTTTTGACCTTGCATTAATGCTGATATAGTCCAGGAAGCCTTTGGTGTCACTATCGGGCTTAATGAAGCGGTATTTCAGCTGCAGATTTTCGCCGGAAGGAAAGAAACTGAAAACAGAATCGGCACTGTAAGCCCAGGTAGCAGTGTATTCCGACAGGTTTGCCGAACGAATCTTTATTGAATCGAGGTAGACATTGTTGGCATAGACAATAAATCCACATTTACCCCTTGACCTGCCAATAACGCTGGTTTTGAATTTTACCGGTTCTTGTTTGACCACGGCGGGGAATGAAAAACTGAACGTTCGTTGGTTTGTCGTTTCAAACTCCTCGCCGTACCATTCGCGACCGGAACCTTTCTGCTGTCCGTATTTCAGGGCATTAATATCTTCCAGCTCATGATAGTCTCGGGCATCGAAAGTTGATGTAGAGCGGGATGCAGGGCTCCCCGGAACGGTCTCGGGTGCTGGTGCAGAGGCAGCTCCCTTGTCGGAGGTAATGAAATAATAACCATAATCGCTGTAGGGATTAAGGTCGTGAACAAACAGCGAGTCGGTTTTATCCCATGACCAGGTAACCGGCCCTGAGCCATAAAATAAAATGTAATCGCCGGCATTGAATATCCCGTCCGATCCTTTATTCATGTATAATTG